>JAZQOP010000043.1:0-3483 GCA_045627965.1 Kiritimatiellia bacterium
GGCCGCGCCCGGCAGGCGAGTAGTCGGTTTCGAGGCCGACGAGGGTGTAGAGGGCGGAGTGGCCGAGGACGGGGTCGGACTGTCCGGGGGCGGGGTTGGCGAGGGGGGCGCCGTCCTTGGCGACGTAGAAGGCGGGGACGCGCTGGGGGTTGAGGCATTCGGCTTCGCAGAAGGCGACGAGGCCGTCCTCGGTTTCGAGGTCGTGGTAGACTTTTTCGAAGTCGGCCCATTCCTCTTCCTGGAGGAGGTCGTCGAGGCGGCCCTGGAGGGTGTGGCACTTGGCGCAGCCGGGCTTGCCGAAGACGTGGATCTGGTAGGGCTTCATTAGCGGACCTCCTGCTTCCAGGCTTCGGAGGGGGTGGCCACGCCGGGCAGGACGGGGGCGGCTTCGGCGACGTCGGCGGTGCCGCCGCAGGCGGCGACGAGGGAGGCGTCGGCGGCGACGGCGTAGACGCCGCGCCGGCGGGCGGGAAGTTCGCCCTCGCGCTTGCTCTTGTTCCAGTTCTGGATCTTGCTGAAGTAGCCGACGACGCGGGTTTCGCCTTCGACGTGGGTGGAGCCGCAGGCGGTGCAGGCGTCCTTGAGGCCGCGCATGTTGTGGCCGCAGTCGAGGCAGTAGGTGAACTCTGGGGAGAGGGTGATCTGCGCGGACTGGGTGCGGAAGAAGGTTTCGCGCACGAGGGTGTCGATGGCGGCGGGCGAGGGGCGTTCCTCGCCGATGAAGGCGTGGGTGATGGCGCCGGACTCGATGAGCGAATGGAAGCGGGCCTGCTTGCGGATGCGCTCGACGAGGGAGACGGGCGCATCGGCGGAGAGGTGGACGCTGTTGGTGTAGTAGGCGACGTCTTCGCGGCCGCCCTTGTAGATTTGGAGGGCCTCGTCGCGGTAGTAGACGAGGTCGGCCTTGGCGAGGCGGCGGGCGGCGGACTCGGCCGGGGTTTCCTCGAGGGTGAGCTTCATGCCGTGCTTGACGCTGAGCTTCTTGGCGCGGAGGAACATGTGGGCGACGATCTTTTCGCCGAGGCGGATGGCTTCGTCGGACTCGTGGAACTGCTTGCCGGTGAGGAACTGGACGGCGTCGTTGACGCCGATCAGGCCGATGATGTAGGTGGCCGTGGCGAGGTCGACGTAGGGCATGCCGTCGTTGGCGAGCTTGCCGATCTGCCAGAGGGGATATCCGGGGCCGCTGAGCATTTCGGCGATGCGGCGGCGCTTCTGCTCGTGGGCCTTGACGGCGAGGTCCATCATGGCGTCGATCTCGGCGCAGAGGCCTTCGAGGTTGCGGCGGCCGGCGCGGGCGGCGCGGTACATGCACTGCGGGATGTTGATGGTGACGTTCTGGAAGCCGCAGAAGCGCATCGATTCGGGGTGCCGCATCATGTAGCGGTCCTGGATGGTGGTGCGGAGGCGGCAGCAGGCGGAGAGGGTGACCTCGTCGCGGTCGAAGATGAAGTAGACGCTGCCGTTGCGGGAGGCGACCTCGCAGGCGCGCTCGTAGACGGCGAGCTGGTCGGGGTCGGCGTAGGTTTCGGCGGAGACGTGGAAGTCGCACTTGGGGAACTCGAAGACGTGGCCGTTGGCGTCGCCTTCCTCCCAGACCTCGAGGAGGGCCGTGGCCATGGCTCGGGCTTCGGACTGGAAGTCGCCGTAGGTCAGGATGCGCTCGCCGCGGGCGTCGAGATCGGCCTGGACGTCGGCGTCGAGGACGAGCCCCTTCTTGTCGTCGATGGCCTCCTGGAGGACGATGCGGGCCGGGGTGGCTTCGGTTTCGCCGTCGAGCCAGAGGCGCATGAGGGGGTGGCCGTTGGGGTCCTTTTCGTCGAGGCGTTCCTCGCGGAGGCGATGGACGGCGCCGGCGGCGTCGCGGAGCATGTAGCGGCCGGCGGGCCCGACGGCGGGGACGTCGCGCAGGTAGGCGGGGACGCCCGTGTGGATGTTGAAGTCCATGAAGATGGTCTGTCCGCCGCGCGAGAAGGCGTTCTGGGCGCCGCCGAAGATGAGGCCCTGGGCGATCTGCTTGATTTCGCGCGGGGCGCAACCGACGAGGTAGGGGGCGTACATGATGTTGATGTAGGCCAGGCCGAGGGCGCCCGCGTAGTTGGCCTGCATCGAGGCGACGAACGTGTGCAGGTGGGTGGTCAGGACGTGGGCGGTGTGGGCGGGGCTGCTCTCGTTGTTGAGGTTGTTCAGGCCGCGCAGGCCGTATTTCTTGATGTATTCGACGGAGTGCGAGGAGCAGTAGACGCGGTGGGGGTAGCCGAGGTCGTGGAGGTGGATGGCGCCGGTGTTGTGGGCTTCGCGGAGGTCGGACGAGAAGATCGTGTCGAGGGCCCACTGCTTGAGGACGAGCTCGGCGATGCCCAGCTGGACAGCCTCGGGGTTGTTGTTGACGATGTTGCTGTTCTCGAGGCTCTTGGCATACATGAGGCGGTCGACGAACTGGCGCGAGACGCCATAGACGGACAGGTCGCGGAGCTGGTGGCGGTAGCCGCGCAGGGAGAGCTCGTTGTTGAGGAATTCGCGCAGGAGGGAGCTGTCGACGCTGCGCATGCCGCTGGCGATGACCTGGTTTTCGACCGTCTTGGCGATGTTGAGGGCGACTTCCTGGTTGAGGTCGGTGTGGGCCATGAGGGTGGCGACGAGCTCGCGGCGGTCCCAGGGGGTCGAATTGCCGCGCTCGGAGCGCTCGACGAGCAGGAGGCTGGCGTCGGTCAGGTCGACGGGCTTGCCGTCGGCGCCCTTGGACTTGGCATTGGTGACGTGGATGCGCTCGCGGGCGAGCTGGCGGTGCTTGCGGAACCGCTTGTAGGCGGCGACGATCGGCGCGTAGCCCTGCTCGGCCAGGACGATCTCGATGAGGTCCTGCATGTCCTCGATCTGCGGGATGCGCTTGCCGTTGGCGTCGGCGTTGACATAATACTCGCTCTGCGGGTCCTGCAGCTGCGCGATGACCAGGTCGGCCATCTTTTCGGGCATCGTCTCGACGACCTCGATGTGGTCGCGGCGCTTGACCTCCTCCGCCGCGTGGGTGATGGCCGTGACAATCTTCTCGCGGCGGAACGGGACGACCATCCCGTCGCGCTTGCAAAATCC
Organism: Kiritimatiellia bacterium; assembly: GCA_045627965.1. Taxonomy (GTDB): domain Bacteria; phylum Verrucomicrobiota; class Kiritimatiellia; order CAIQIC01; family Lenti-01; genus RGIG3636. The sequence continues at coordinate 3,094 of JAZQOP010000043.1, forward strand.
GTCGAACAACTGCGTGTCGCTTTCCATATCCGTAATCCGTTCCTTCCATGGCTCCGGCCCGCCCTTTCGAGCCGCGAGCCGCGCTCCATAAACCACACCCGGCGGCCCGAGGCAATCCCGGAAACATTTTGCCCGCGATTTTTCCGCCAAGACGCAACATGTTGCGATTGTGAATAGTCAAGGGCACACGATGTGCCGAAATTTCGCAATCTTGCCCCCGGGGGCTTGAACCGCCCCGAAAGGGCCGGGAATGCCCGATGTTAGCTGCGACTAACTTCGACAGGGAGGGGGGCGTGGCGGCATTTTTCCGCCGTCAGAAGGCCCTCTGGAGGGGGGGCGATTTCCTGGCGGGCCGTGTCCGGCTGGGCTTGCGGGGGCGGCCAGGGGGAG
>JAZQOP010000044.1:0-8363 GCA_045627965.1 Kiritimatiellia bacterium
CGCAACCTCGAAGCCTGGCTCAACTCCATCCATCGCGAATCGCTCGGCGGACAGGCCGCCATCGCCTACCAGACTTCCGTCGCCTAATCCCATGTCCCACGCACCACAAGATTCCGTGTCCCTTTTCAGTTGCAATTCACCGCGAACGGGGCTACGAGCCACGTGGGGCCGGGGCTTCCGGCGCCGAAGCGGGGCGGCAGGCGGCCACGCGGAGGGCGCAGGCCTGAAGAAAAAACCGCCTCGCGGGGGCGGGGCGGTCTTGGGGCCGGATGGCGGCGCAGGGTCAGGTGAACGCGATGAACGAGGCGCCGCGCGGGCCGGCGGGGATCTCGAAGAATTTCGCGATGGACTGGGCGATGTCGAAGAATCCCTTGCGGATGCCGAGGTTGGCGCCGGGGCGGCCGGGGCGGTAGACCAGGAGCGGCACGTATTCGCGGGTGTGGTCCGTCCCCTTGTAGGTCGGATCGTTGCCGTGGTCGGCCGTGATGATCAGGATGTCGTCCTCGCCGAGGAGCGGGAGGTAGGAGGCGAGCCAGGCGTCGGTGCGCTCGATGCAGCGGGCGTAGCCGTCGGGGTCGCGGCGGTGGCCGTAGAGCATGTCGTAGTCGATGAAGTTGGCGATAATCAGGCCGTCCTTCTTTTCCTTCGTCCAGCGGGTGACGAGCTCCTGGGAGGCCTGGTTGTTGCCGGTGTGGATGCTTTCGGTGATGCCGCGGTGGCAGTAGATGTCCTCGATCTTGCCGACGGCGTAGACGGGGATGTCGGCGGCGACCAGGCGTTCGAGGATGGTCTTTTCATCGGGGAGGTAGGCGAAATCCTTGCGGTTTTCGGTGCGCTTGAAGTCCGCGGCGCAGGTGCCGACGAAGGGGCGGGCGATGACGCGGCCGACGCGCATCGGGTCGCAGAGCTTGCGGGCGATTTCGCAGTAGCGGTAGAGCTCGGGGACGGGGACGACCTCCTCGTGGGCGGCGATCTGGAAGACGCTGTCGGCGCTGGTGTAGCAGATGAGGGCGCCGGTCTTCAGGTGCTCCTCGCCGAGCTCCTTGATGATCTCGGTGCCGCTCGCGGCCTTGTTGCCGATGAGCTTGCGGCCGGTCTGCTTCTCGAATTCGGCGATCATGTCCGGCGGGAAGGAGTTGACGGGGGGGAAGGAATGGAAGCCGGGATTCACTTCGAGGCCGGCGATTTCCCAGTGGCCGGTGATCGTGTCCTTGCCGTCCGAAAGCTCGCGCATGGCGCCGAAGGAGGCGATGGGCGCGTCGCAGGGGGGGACGCCGTTGATGGATTCCTTGGCGGGCAGGAGGCCGGGGATGTTGCCGAGGCCCATCTTCTGGAAGGTCGGGGCGTTGAGCGGCCCGGCGGCGGCGGAAAGGTGCGGGAGGGTCGAAGCGCCGGCGTCGCCATAGGCGGCCGAATCCGGACACGTCCCGATGCCGACGGAATCCATGATGACGAGAACTGCTTTCATTCGAGATGCCTCTGCTTTCTTTGGCGCCGGGCGGCGCCGGGGTGGTCTAGTTCGGTTTCAATCCTGGGATGTTTTCCGGGCCTCCCGGCCCAAAGGGATGAAAAAGCCCCGTGGACTCACGGGGCCTCCGCTACCTGGATGGAATCGACGATGCCGACAATCACACTGCGGACCGGCCCATCCTTCGAGGCGAGCACCTGGCGTGCGCCGTTGCCTTCGTCGAGCACGAGGACGTCCTCGCCGGCGCCGCAACCGGCGCGGTCGACGGCCACCAGGTAGCCGCTTTCCGGCTTGCCGTCGGTGGAAATCTTTTCGACGAGCATGAGCTTCTGGCCATCGTAGAAGGGATGGTTGATGGTCGAGGTGATGTTTCCGATGACGCGACCGATGATCACGGCTGGGCCCCCTTCCATTCGGGCGCCTTCAGGGAATCGACGATGCCGATGATGGCGTGGTCGACGGGGACGAACCAGGGGTCGAGGGCGAGGGCGGCCTCGCGGCCGCCTTCGTAGTAGACCAGTTCGCCGCGCCCGGCCATGCGCGTGGAATCCGCGCAGACGATGGGGGCGCCCTTTTCGGAGCCGTCCTTTGCGAGGGGCTGCACCCAAAGCATGGAGACGCCCTGGAGGCCTTCGTAGACCTGGGTCGAGACCACGGTGCCGATGACTCGTCCGAGCAACATCGCGTATACTCCTCGTGCGCGGGCTAGCTGGCGATTTCGCCGCCGAGGCGGACGGGTGCGACCTTGTCGAAGCGCGTACCGGCGGCGATCTGCTTGAGGATGAAGTCGGTCGGGGCCGTCAGGAGGCTGTACTGGGCGGCCTGGCCGCGGGACTCGGTCACGCCCAGGGCCAGTTCCTGCGCGGCCTCGACGTCGTAGAGGTCGCCCTGGACGATGGCCAGGCCCTTGCCCGCCATGCGCGGGTCGCCGAGGCGGAGCTCGACGAGCTTGACGGGGACGCCCTTGAGCATGCGCTCGACGGCGGCGCAGCAGGTCGAGACGCAAGGCGTTTCAAGGACGAAGAGGGGGCCGTCGCCCATCTGGCGGGCACCGGCGAGGACGGCGTCGTAGAGCGACTCGTGGACGTCGGGCAGGAAGATTTCGTCGGCGATCTGCTCGCCGCCGTCGAAGATCGCCTCCTTGTAGGCTTCCTCGACCGAGGCGGTGGTGCCGGTGAAGAGGACCATATACTTGCCGCAGCCGATCGTGCCGGCCTTGAGGAGGGAAATCGGGGATTTCTTCATCAGCGCATCCGCCGCATGAATGCCGACGGGGACGCTCTTGAACTCGATGATGGCCAATGCAGGCTGGTCTTTCTTCACTTCCATGGCAAAACCTCTCGTTGGTTGCGCCAGGTCCGTTCGACGAACCTCGACGTGCCCCGTAGGATACCCGTTTAGGTGGGCGTCTGCAAAGCAATTCGCGCGGAGGGCGCGAAAACGCTTTACCTGGGGGCGCCGAGGTCGGCGGCGAGGGCCATGCCGTCCTCGCATCGTTCCAGGGAGGCGCGGGCCTCGGCGAAGGGCTTGAGGGCCCGGACCCAGGTCTTGGTGGAGTCGATGGCGCGGCGGTTGGCCTCGCGCTGGTCCGCCTCGACGTCCGGGGTGAAGCGAAGGACCATCGACATCATGGAGAGGACGTCGAGGGTGGCGTCGCCGGCGCGCTGGATGTCCATCCAGGCCCAGCAAGGGGCCGTCTCGGACTCCGCCGCGAGGGCCCAGGCGGGGCGCAGGCCGGGATCGCCGGCGAGGCGGGCGGCGGTCGCGGTCGTCTCGCGGCCCTTGCCCCGCGCCAGGGCGCGGAGGGTGTCGAGGTTCGAGGCGACCAGCAGCCAGCCGTCGACGACCGCGCAGGCGGGGCGGTCGTCGATCGAGAGCGCGTCCACCCATTCGTCGCCGCCGGCCGATTCGAGGGTCCACATCTTGACGCCGGCCGTCTGGACAACGGGGCGCATCGTGAAGGCCCCGCGGTATCGGGCGTTGCAGGAATCGAGGACGCGCTGGAGCTTGGCGAGGGCATCCTCCTCGCCCTGCGGGACGGGGGTGGCCGCGACCAGGGTCGGCACCCGGATGCCGCGCAAGCCGAACGTCTTCATCATGCCGAAGGAGAGGCGTCCCGACAACTCGCCGTCGAGGCAGGCCAGGACGATGCGGTCGCCGACGGCGATCAGCGCCTGGAGGATGGAATGGCGCGCGACGGAATCCAGGCCCGGCGTCCGCCAGAGCCAGTCCAGGGTTGCGCGGGAGGCCGTCACGACGGCGCAGGGGGCGCTCCCCAGGGTCCGTTCGAGGCCTTCCCAGCCGCGTGGGGGGCGGTCGGCGGAGGCGGGGAAGGCCTCCGTGCCCGTCCAGCCGCCGCCGAACTCCGCGCGACCGGCCAGGCGGTCCTGGGAGAGCGAGGAAATCTCCAGCGTCTCGCCGCCGACGCCCCAGCCCACCGCCGTCCCCTCGGCGGCGGCCTCGCGGATCCAGGCGACATCCGGGACGTCGCGCTGGTCGCGGCCGGCAAAGCGGGCGAAGGCCCCGTCCTGCTCCCGAAGGCGCATTTCCTGGCGTTCCAGGGCCACCACCATGGACTCGATCGCCATGGGGTCCGCGGAAATGGCCGCCAGGAGCATGCCTTCCGCGAAGGCCAGGACGAGATGTTTTCCGTAGCCGACGTCGGCATCCTCGACCTCCCAGACCGAGCATCCGAAGCAGCGGCCCAACCAGCGGTATCCGGCGGGCCGGAAGAGTTCCAGCTGCCATCGCAGGCGCTGTGCGCCGCCGCCCAGCCAGGCCGCGCCAAGCCAGGCCTCGCGACGGCCGGCCCCTTCCGGGACGTAGGCCAGCAGCGTCTCGCGGCCCGTCAGCTTGCGGACCCACGAAAGCGTCTCCTCGTCGTCGGCGGCCGCCAGGACGTCGGCCATCGAGATGCCGGCCGTGCCGAGCAGCGACTGGGCGAGCGGATTCCGGACCACGTCGCCCCAGCGCTCGCCGACCTCCAGGTGGCGCGTCACGAGGACCGCGCCCCCGGGCACCGCGTCATAGATCCGTCCGGGGCGGTAGGGCACCGTGCAGGCCCACCAGGCGGCCACGGCCAACGCCGCGGCGAACCCGCCCCACCCCGCGATCTTCCGCCAGGCCGCCCCCCGGCTCACTGGGCCGCCCCGTCGGCCGGCTTGTCCTCGGCGGCGGGGGCCGCCGGCTCGTCGTCCTTCTTGCCGGAGTTGGCCTCTTCGACGTAGTTCAGCTTCAAATCGCCCAGGATGTGCTTCAGGAGCTTGTCCTCGTCGTCCGAGAGGTTCCCCTTCGTCTTGGCGGCGAGCATATCGAGCAGGTCGATCGCCTGCCGGGCCCCATCCATGTGGCGTTCGATCTTGTTGGTCACGGGGTTCATGATCTTGCCCATGCACTGCATCGCCTGCATCGCCAGCATCATCACCAGGCCGCGGAACAGCTCTTCGTTCTTTTCGCTCATAAAGTCCTCTTCTTTTGTCACGTGCGCCGAAACCATACCCCGCCCCCTCCCCCCTTGCAACGGAAAAGCGCCGGGGACGGTCCCGGAAAATGGGGAGGGCGGCGGGGCGGCCGCCCAGCGGGGCGGAAAACCTTGCGGACGGGGTGCGGTTTTTGATTCCATTGGGGGCGCGGCGCGGGTAGGATGGCGTGCACATGAAACCCATCCCGCAGGAGCCATCCATGAACCATCGCCCATCCCGCGCCGCGTTCACCCTCATCGAGCTGCTCGCCGTCGTCGCAATCATCGCCATCCTGGCCGCGCTGATCCTCGGCCTGGCCCAGCATTCGCAAAAGAACGCCGCCAACAAGCGCGCCGAGTCGGAGATCGCCCAGCTGCAGTCCTTCGTCGACGAATACCGGACCAAGTATGGCAAGGTCCCCGGCACCCCGGGCAAGAACGAAAGGGAGAACACCACCGCGCTCTCCAACGCCCTGGCGACCGCCAAGCACTCCCTGACGAACCTGACGGACCCGTGGGGCGACGCCTACCACTACGTCGCCGCCTCGCGCTTCACCTGCTACATCTGGTCGACCGCCGGCGACACCCACGAAACCAACCGCCCGAGCTGGATCGGCAATCCCGAACCCGGGGACTGACCCCCCCTCCCCCGCCGCCCGCCCCCCGCCTGGCGCCGACGTCCGGCGCCATTCCGCCCGCCATTCCCCGGAAAGCCACCCGCCATGATCCCGACCGCCCTTGAAACCGTCGCCGCCTGGTGTTCCGCCACGATCCGCCGCCCGCTCGACGGCACGCCACCCGTCGGCACCATACGCGCGCTGGAAATCGATTCGCGGAAGCTGGCCCCGGGCGCCCTGTTCTTTGCGCTGCCGGGAACGAAGGCCGACGGGCACGCCTTCCTGCCGCAGGCCGTCGCGGCGGGCGCCGCGGCGGTCGTCCGGGCCGACTGGCCGGCCGAAAAGTTGCCGCCGTCCGCCACGCTCCTGGTCCATCCGGACCCCGCCGCCGCGCTGCGCGAAATCGCCGCCGGATATCGCCGCAGCCGCACCGGCGCCACCATTGTCGCCATCGCGGGCTCCGTCGGCAAGACGACGACCAAGGAACTGGTCGCGGACGCCCTGTGCGCCATTGGGCCGACCGTCCGCACGCGCGCCAACCTCAACAACTACCTCGGCATGCCCCTGTCCGTCTCCACGATGGACGAGTCGACCCGCTACGGCGTCTTCGAGGCCGGCATCTCCCACCCCGACGAAATGCCCATGCTCGCCGACGTCCTGCGCCCCGACGCCGCCGTCTTCACGACCATCGGGCCCGTCCACCTCGAACATTTCCGCTCCGTCGAGCACATCGCCGACGAAAAGGGGCGCCTCCTCGATGCGCTGCGCCCCGGCGGCATCGCCGTCCTCGACGCCTCCTCCCCCTACTTCCCCATCCTGCGACGCCATGCCGAGGCCCGCGACGCCCGCATCGTCACCGTCGCCCCGGCCGCCGCCGGCGTCGCCGCCGACTACCTCCACGCGCCCGCCCCCGGCGACCCCGTCCTGCACGCCGTCGTCACGGAGGCCGCCAGCGGCGAATCCGCGACCTTCCCCCTGCCGCCTCCCGGCACCTACATGGCTGCCAACCTCGCCCCCGCCGTCGCCCTGGCCCGCACGCTCGGCGCCGGCTGGGACGCCCTCCACGCCGCGCTCGAGGCCCCCTCCGTCGCCCCCATGCGCTGGGACCGCTCCACGCTCGCCTCCGGCCTCGACGTCGTCAACGACGCCTACAACGCCAATCCCATCTCCATGCGCGCGGCGATCGACGCCTTCCTGGCGCTCGCCCCCGGCAAGGAAGGCGCGCGCCGGCACATCGCCGTCGGGCCCATGCTCGAGCTTGGCGCCATCGCCCGCGACGCCCACCGGGAGCTGGGCCGCCGCCTGGCCGCCATCCCGGCCGGCCGGCTGGCCTCCGTCGCCGTCCTCGACACCTGCCCCGGCGCCTCCGGCCTGGCCCGCGACATCGCCGACGCCTACGCCGCCGCCCGCGGCGCCGCGCCCCTGCTGCTGGCCACCGACTATCCGCCCGCCGCCGCCTTCATCCGCGACCGCGCCGCGCCCGGCGACCTCCTCCTCCTCAAGGCCTCCCACGGACTCCACCTCGAAAAGCTGATCCCCCTGCTCTAGGGCCGCGCCGCCGCGCGGCGACGCGAGGGGCGGAAGGCGGACGATTTTCGTTTCCAAGCACAGTGAACGGGAGTATCCTTCCGGCGTTCCCCATGAGCGCATTCCTTCCAACGCCGACCGTGAAGGAGAAGCTGGGCATCCTGTCGACCGACGCCCAGTATGACCTGGCGTGCGCCTGCGGCCCGGGGGCCGACCAGGGCCGCGTGCGCTCGTCCGACGAGCGCTGGCTATACCCGGCGACCGTGCAGAACGGCGGCACGGGGATGCTCTTCCGCACGCTGGCCTCCAACGTCTGCACCAACGACTGCCTCTACTGCCCCTTGCGCGCCGGCATGGATGCCGTCCGCCGCTGCGCCCTCGCCCCGGAAGAGATCGCCGGCTCGTTCCTCCCCTACTGGCGCGCGGGCAAGGTCTTCGGGCTCTTCCTCACCTCGGGCGTCTGCGGCACGCCCGACGCCACGATGGAGCGGCTCGTCGACACCGCGGAGATCCTGCGCCGCCGCCACGCCTTCCGGGGCTACATCCACCTCAAGCTCATCCCGGGCGCCTCCGACGCGGCGATCGACGCGGCCCTCCGCGTCGCGTCGGCCGTCTCGCTCAACATCGAGACCGCCGGCGAGGCGCATTTCCGGCGCCTGACCAGGCGCAAGGACTACGTCGACGGGATCGTCGCGCCGCTCAGGCGCGTCGCCGCCCTCACCGCCAAGGGGGCCCCTTTCGAGCGGGTCAAGCTCACGACCCAGTTCGTCGTCGGGGCCTCGGACGAATCCGACCGCGAAATCGTCCGCTACACCGGCGCCCTCTACGACCGCCTCCGCCTCCACCGCATCTTCTTTTCCGCCTACCAGCGCGGACTCGGCGACCCCGGCCTCCCCGGCGAGCGCTCCGCCGCCAGCAACGCCGACATGCTCGCCCGCGAGCACCGCCTCTACCAGGTCGACTTCATGCTGCGGAAATACGGCTTTTCCGCCGACGAAATCGGCTACGCCCCCTCGGGCAACCTCCGCCTCGACATCGACCCCAAGGAGGAATGGGCCCGCCGCCATCCCGAACGCTACCCCGTCCCCCTCGCGACCGCCCCCCGCGAAGACCTACTGCGCGTGCCCGGCCTCGGCCCCGTCGCCGTCCGGCGCATCCTCGAGGCCCGCGCCGCCGGCGTCCGCCTGCGCATCCCCCAGGAAGCCGGCCTCCCCCCCCCCCTCCCCCCGCGCGCCCCCCCCCCCCCCCCCCCCCCCCCCCCCCCCCCCCCCCCCCCCCCCCCCCCCCCCCC
>JAZQOP010000045.1:0-1962 GCA_045627965.1 Kiritimatiellia bacterium
GCTCACAGAACGACATGGCTACGATCCGACTTGGCCGGGGGGGCGCTGAGCTTTGGGAAGTCGCGCGCGCGGCTGATGAACCGCGAGGAGAAGAAGGTGACGTTCCGCGACGTGGCGGGGGCGGACGAGGCGCGCGAGGAGGTGCAGGAGATCATCGAGTTTTTGAAGGACCCGAAGAAGTTCCAGCGCCTGGGCGGCCGGATTCCGAAGGGGGTGCTGCTGGTGGGGCCTCCCGGGACGGGCAAGACGCTGATCGCCCGGGCGATCGCGGGGGAGGCGGATGTGCCGTTCTTCTCGATTTCGGGGAGCGACTTCGTGGAGATGTTCGTAGGCGTGGGGGCGAGCCGCGTGCGGGACATGTTCGAGCAGGGGAAGAAGAATGCGCCGTGCATCGTGTTCATCGACGAGATCGACGCGGTGGGGCGGTCGCGGTTTAGCGGGATCGGGGGGGGGCACGACGAGCGGGAGCAGACGCTGAATGCGCTGCTGGTGGAGATGGACGGGTTCGACGCGCAGGAGGGGATCATCATCGTGGCGGCGACGAACCGGCCCGACGTGCTGGATCCGGCGCTGCTGCGGCCGGGGCGGTTCGACCGCCAGATCGTCGTGGATCTGCCGACGCTGGAGGGGCGCCTGGCGATCCTGAAGATCCATGTGCGGAAGGTGAAGCTGGGCGCGGACGTGGATTTGCGGCGGACGGCGCGGGGGACGCCCGGGTTTAGCGGGGCGGACCTGGCGAACCTGGTGAACGAGGCGGCGCTGCTGGCGGCGCGCCGGGGGGCGGATGCGATCGCCGAGAAGGACATGGAGGAGGCGCGCGACAAGGTGCGCTGGGGGCGGGAGCGTCGTTCGCACATGCTGGACGAGGCCGAGAAGAAGCTGACGGCGTATCACGAGACGGGGCATGCGATCGCCATCGCGCTGTCCGAGGGGACGGAGCCGCTGCACAAGGTGACGATCATTCCGCGCGGGCGCGCGCTGGGGGCGACGTTCCAGCTGCCGAAGAAGGACCGCTATACCGAAGGGCGCAAGGCGCTGCTGGGGATGATCGTGGGCGCGATGGGCGGGCGTGCGGCCGAGGAGCTGTGCTTCGACGACATCACGACGGGCGCTTCGAGCGACATCCAGCACGCGACCCACCTGGCGCGGCGGATGGTCACCGAATGGGGCATGAGCGAACGGATGGGGCCGCAGTTCTTCGGCGAGCGCGAGGAGCTGCTGTTCATGGGGCGCGGGGTGAACCGGAGCCAGGACATTTCCGAGGCGACGGCGAAGGCGATCGACGAGGAGGTCAAGCGGATCATCGACGAGTGCTATGCGAAGGCGCTGGGCCTCTTGCGCGAGCACCGCAAGGAGCTGGACCAGATCGCGGGGCTGCTGATGGAGCGCGAGACGCTCGAAGGCGAGGACGTGACCGACATCCTGGAGCTGGGCCGCGTGCGGACGGCCGCCGAGCGCGAGGAGCTCGGGCGCGCCCGCGAGGCGGCCGAGACGGCGGGCCAGGGCCCGGGCGCGGAGCCTGCGCCGGCCGCGCCGGCGGCCGAGGACGTGGCGGGGGCGCCCGGGAAGGCGGGGGACGGGGCGTCGCCGGACGCATGAGAGGGACGTTCTGGCACAAGCTGGTCGAGCGGCTCGACCGCCTGGACGCGGCAAGCGTGCAGGGGCTGGTGGAGCGGCTGGCGTCGTCGCACGGGCTCCTGGAGACGGTGTTCCATGCGCTGAGGGAGGGGGTGCTGGTGCTGGATGCCGAGGCGAAGGTGGCCTATGCGAACCATGCGGCGTGCCGGCTGCTGGGGGTGGCGGACGGCGGGCTGGACGGACAGGAGGCGGGACGCGTGCTGCCGGGGATCGACTGGACGGGCTGGATGGCGTCGGCGACGGCCGAAGGGGCGCCGAGGGGGGCGTCGCGCGAGCTGGAGGTGGGGGTGGAGGGGAGCGTGGGGCGGCACCTGGCGCTGTATG
>JAZQOP010000046.1:0-2748 GCA_045627965.1 Kiritimatiellia bacterium
GGGATGGAAAAACGGCGGGGCGGAGTAAAGCGCTTGACTTGGCGGAGCGGCGGTGGAATGATGGGGGCGTAGCAGGGAGAACGATGCGATGAGAAGGACGAAAATCGTATGCACGATCGGGCCGGCCTCCGGCGACCGCGCGGTGCTAGGGCGGATGATGGACGCGGGGATGAACGTGGCCCGGCTGAACTTTTCCCACGGGACGCAGGAGGAGCAGGGGGCGAAGATTGCGCTGATCCGGGAGCTGGCGGCGGAGAAGGGGCTTCCGATTGCCATTTTGCAGGACCTGGCGGGGCCGAAGATCCGGACGGGGTCGTTTGCGTGCGGGAGCATCGAGCTGAAGCCGGGCGACCTGTTTACGCTGACGGCGCGGGATGTCGAGGGGGGGCCGAAGGAGGTGGGGCTGACCTATCGCGAGCTGCCGCAGGACGTGATGGCGGGCGATACGCTGCTGCTGGCGGACGGGGCGCTGGAGCTGAAGGTCGAGTCGGTAAAGGGGCCGGACATCCTGTGCCGCGTCATCCTCGGGGGGCGCCTGAGCAGCCACAAGGGGATCAATTTGCCGAGCCGGAGCATCCGCGCGCCGATCCTGACGAAGAAGGACTATGCGGACCTGGCGTTCGGGCTGGCGCAGGGGGTGGACTACGTGGCGCTGTCGTTCGTGCGGAGCGCGGCGGACATCGAGGTGGCCCGGGCCTACATGCGGGCCCAGGGGCGGGTGGTGCCGATCATCGCCAAGATCGAGAAGCACGAGGCGCTGCAGGACCTCGACCGGATCATCGAGGCCGTCGACGGCGTGATGGTCGCGCGCGGCGACCTGGGCGTGGACATTCCGCCCGAGAAGGTGCCGACGGCGCAGCGGATGATCATCGAGAAGGCGAATTTGGCGGCCAAGCCCGTCATCACGGCCACCCAGATGCTCAAGAGCATGACCGACGCCCCGCGCCCGACGCGCGCCGAGGTGACGGACGTGACCAACGCCGTCCGGGAGGGGACCGACGCGGTGATGCTGTCCGAGGAGAGCGCGATGGGGGCGTATCCGATCGAGGCGGTGGCGACGATGGCGCGCATCGCCGAGGAGGCCGAGAAGGACTTTGCGCGCGAGGAATGGCAGGACAAGCTCGAAAAGATCCCGAACCGCGGCCCGAGCGACGCGTTGGCGCGCGCGGCGTGCGAGCTGGCCGAGTCGATGAAGGCCAAGGCCATCATCGTGGCGACGGAGACGGGGCGGACGGCGTGCCTGGCGGCGACGAAGCGCTCGCCGCAGATGATCCTGGCGGCGACGAGCGACGAACGGGCGTATCGGCAGTTGGCGCTGGTGCGGGGGGTGCGGCCGATGCTCATCCAGGAGGTCGAGCGGCTGACGCTGCTGTTCGAGCAGATGCACATCGCGGCCAAGGCGAGCGGCGAGGTGGCGTCCGGGGACACGGTGGTCGTGACGGCGGGTTTCCCGGTGGGGAAGGCCGGCGTGACGAACCTGATCAAGCTGGAGACGATCCCGTAGCGGGAAGGGAGGGGTGCGAGATGGAACCGGAGATGCGCTGCTCGGTGGAGACGGTGCGGGCGGGTCGGCCGAGATGGATGTCGTGCGGTTCGGGACGGGGCCGCGGCCGCTCGTGTTGCAGCCGGACGTTTCGCTGCAGCCGATCGCGCCGGGGGGCGAGCTGGTGGCGAAGCAGTATCGGCGGTTCTGGGGGACGCATACGGTGTATTTGGCGGAGCGGCGGCGGAAGCTGCCGGAGGGGTTTTCGGTGCGCGAGATGGCGGAGGACACGGTGCGCGCGCTGGAGGCGCTGGGGGTGGGCGGGCCGGCCGACGTGGCCGGGATGTCGCAGGGGGGCATGCTGGCGCTGTGCCTGGCGCTCGACCATCCGGAGCGGGTCCGGCGGATGCTGGTGGGGTGCTCGGCGGCGCGGCCGAACGCGACGCTCGTCGGGACGCTCGGCCGCTGGGAGGCCCTGGCGGCGGCGGGGCGCCTGGCCGACCTGAAGCGCGCCATGTTCGCGGATCTGTACGGGGCGGACGCCGGGCGGTTTTTGGCGCAGGTGCGGGCGGGCGGGTCGTTCGACCGGCTGGCCGAGCTGTCGCAGGTGAAGTGCCCGACGCTGGTCCTGGGGGCGAAGGACGAGCGGGTGCTGTCGGCGGCGGCCTCGGTGGAGATCGCCGCGGCCATCGGCTGCGAATGCCGGCTGCTGGAGGGGTGCGGGCATGCCGCCTTCGACGAGGCCCCGGAGTTCATGGACCGGATGGGGGCGTTCTTCGGCCTGGCGTGAGGGGGCGCGGCGGCCGGCCACGCCGGAGGGCGGGGGGGCGGACGGTCGCGGGCTAGGGGGCGACGGGCCAGTCCTGGCCTTCGAACTCCTCGGAGGAGGACCAGATCTGGCCTAGGGCGTTGGTGCGGGTGAAGTCGCCGCCGGGCCGGGCGAGGAGGTAGCGCTCGACGGAGCGGGAAGCATCGGCGCCCTTGACCTGGATGGCGTAGTATTGGGGGCCGTCCCGGCGGGCGGAGGCGGGGACCTCGACGCGCCAGAGGTCGAGGATGGCGTCGGGCGGCAGGAGGGGGGAGACGTCGGCGGCCGGGACGTTCCTGACCCAGCACCCTATGATCCAGTGGGCGGTCTGGCCGTCCCACCAGCGGACGTAGACCTGCTCGTCGAGGGGTCCGGCGAAGTCGGTGGGGGTGAGGAGGAGGATGACGGCGGGGGCATCGGAGTCCGGCGGGGGAAGCTGGAGGAAGGGGAGGCCCTC
>JAZQOP010000047.1:0-4553 GCA_045627965.1 Kiritimatiellia bacterium
GCGGAAGGGGCCGTCGCCGGGGCCGCGCCGCTGGAGGCGCCCGGGGATGCCGTGTGGCGGGTGGGGGTCGGAGGGGCGATTGCGCTGGCGCTGGAGGGGAATCGCGGGCTTTCGGTGGAGGCGGTGGGCGTGGAGCGCGGGGAGGTCGCCTCGCGGCGCGCCTGGGAAGGGGTCGGGGGCTGGGAGGTGTCGCCGGTGGGCTCCGTGGACGGGGGCGACGGGATCGAACGGCGGGAGGCCGGCGTGGAGGCGGAATGGACGGGGGCCTGGGGGACGCGGCTGACGGGGAGCGTAACGGCGCGGGAGTGGGATTTCAAGGAATCGTCGTCCGATGGCGGGGTCCGGCGGCGGGGCGAGGTGCGCGTCGGGATCGAGCAGCCCCTGCTGCGAGGGTTCGGTACCCTGGTGCGCGAGGAGGCCGGCGTGGCGGCGGACGAGGCCTGGCGGGCGGCCCGGCGTTCGCTGGAAAGGCGCCGCTCGGCGTTGGCGGTGCAGGTGGCGGAATGCTGGGAGGGGGCGCGCTACCTGGCGCGGCAGGTCGAGGCCGATATGGCCCAGGCGGAGCGCCTGGAACGCCTGTGCGCCCTGGCCGACGTGCGCGAACGCCGCGGCACGGCCGGACGGACCGAGGTCCTCCGGATGCAATGGCAGCTGGGCGAGGCCCGCCAGCGCGTCGAAAACGGCCGCGCCGGGCTGGATGTCAAGCTGCACGAGCTGGCCGACCTGATGGGCCTGGGACGCGGCGCCAAGGTCGAGCTCGCCGAGTCGCCGCTGATCGAGGTGGACGTCCCCGGCGACGAGGCGGCGGTGGCGACCGCCTGGCGCGAACGGCCGGAGGTCGCGCAGGCCGAGGAGGACCTCGCCGCCGCCCGGCGCGGGATCAAGGTGGCGCGGCGCGGATTGCTGCCCGACGTGGCGGTGTCGGCGGAAAAGGCTTGGTGGGGCGAGGGCGCGGAGTGGGATGATGCGCTGTCGGGCGGCGAGGGCGAATGGCGCGTCGGCCTCGAAGGGCGCATGCCGCTGCGCATGGCCGAGGCGCGCCTCGACGTGGCGGACCGCGAGCTGGAGGCGAAGGCGGCTGCAGGGCGCCTGGAACTGGCCAGGGATGCCGTCGCCCTCGACGTCCGTACGGCGCTGGCCGAATGGCGCCGGGCCCGCGCGGCCCTGGGGATCTCGCGCGAAAACCGCGCCCGGGCCGAAGAGCGCGGGGAGCTGGCGCGCGCCCTGTTCGAGGCGGGGCGCGGGACGGCGGACGCGGTGTCGGATGCCGAGGCGGACGTCGCTACGGGGCTTTTGGGGGAGGCGGGCGCGGAGAGGGACGTCTCGGTGGCGGGATATCGCCTGCTGCATGTGCTGGGGCGCCTGGTGGAAATGCCGGAGGATTTGCGATGAGGAAGGTCTTGGGATGGTTGGCGGCGGCGGCCTTGGCGTTTGCGGCGGGCTGCGGCGGCGTGCGCGCGGACGGCGGCGGCGAGGCGGCGGCATGGCAGCGCGCCGGGCGCGGGACGGTGCGTCCGTGGACGGCGGCGGCGGGCGAGGTGCAGCCGCGGCGCGTGGAGCGCATCGCCTCGAAGCTGCAGGGCGCCGGCGTGCTGGTGGAGCTGGCCAAGGAGGGCGAACGCGTGCCTCCGGGGGGCGTCGTGGCACGCTTCGAGACTTCGCAGCTGGAGCAGGACCTGGCGCGCCAGGAGGGCGAGGTCGAGCGCGCCCGCCAGGAGCTGGCAAGCCTGGAGGGCGCCGAATTGCCGCTGGAAATCCTGGACCTCGAGGCGGCGGCCGGAGAGTCCGAGGCCGAATGGGCGGCCGAGGCGTCGTTCCTGGCGACGGCGGAGGGGCTGGCCGCGCGCGGCTTGATGGGCGAGGGCGAGGTCGAGCGCCAGAAGGAACGCGTCGCCGCCGCGGCGCAGCGCCTGGAACGGCAGCGGAAACGCCTCGGCCTGACGCGCGAGGAGCTGCATCCGGCGCGGCTGGGCAAGGCGCGCGCGGCGCTGGCGGCGGCCGAGGCGGCACGCGACTTTACGAAGGGGCAGCTGGCGTTGTGCGAGGTGCGGGCGGAGGGCGGGGGCGTCGTGTCGATGGTCGCCCTGCCGCTGGGCGGCGAACTGCGTGCGGCGGAGGTGGGCGACACGGTCTATCGCAACCAGACGTTCATGGCGCTGCCGGATGTCGGCGAGATGGTGGCGGAAACGTGGGTGGGCGAGCGCGACTGGGGGCGTATCGAGGCCGGGGCGCGGGCGGAGGTCGAGGCGCCGGGCGTCGGCGGGCGCGCGGAGGGCGTCGTGGAGAGCGTCGGGCGGATTGCGCATGGCGGGCGCTACCCGGTTCGGGTCGCGCTGGAAGGTGCCATCGACTGGCCGGCGGGGATGTCGGTCGTCGCCAAGGTGGCCGGGGCGGAGGCGACGGACGTGGTGCGCATCCGCCGTGCGTCGCTGCAGTGGTCGGACGGACGGGCGTGGGTCTGGGCGAAAGGCCCCGACGGCGCTCCCGTCCGGCGCGAGCTGGCCCTCGGACTGCTCGATGGCGAATGGGCGGAGGTCGTCGACGGCCTCGCGGAAGGGGACGAGTATCGATGAAGGTCCGGGCCTTGGCGCGCGACATCTGGGACGGCTGGCGCCGGCATCCCGGGCGGCTCGCGCCCGTCGTCGTCGCCCTCCTGGGCGGGATGGCGGCGCTGATGCTGCTGTGGGCCGCGCTGTCGGCCCTGGGCGGCCAGGCGGACCGGTTGGCCGCCGGGCTGGGCGCGGACGGCCTGATGGCCGAGGTCTCCGGCGAGGGCGCCGGCTGGACGGCGGAGCAGGTCGGCGCCTTGCGCGATGGGCTCTCGGGCTGGGCCGCGGTCTGCGGCATGACGGAAGTCCGCACGCCGGACGGCGGACTGCCCGTCGCAGGCGTGGAGGGGACGCTCGGTGCGGTCCGCGGCGGCTGGCGCTGGACGGGACGCGCGCCCGACGCGGCGGACGATTCGCCGGCGTCCCCCGGGAATGTCTGCTGGCTGGAGGCCGGGGCGGCGTCGCGGATGGGCGCCGCGGTCGGCGACGTCGTCGTCCTGGACGGCCGGCCCTGCGCCGTGGCGGGGCTCTACGACACGTGCGGCGGCTGGATCCCCGGCTTGCCGGCGGATGTCGCGTTTGTGCCGATCCGCCAGGTCGCGCGCGGCGCGGAGCTGCCTCGGGTGCGGCGGGCGCTGGTCCGCGCGGCGGAGGGCCGTAGCGCCGAGGAGGTCGAGCGACGGCTGCGCGCGTCGCTGGATGCCCCCTGGGCGCAAACGGCGGCGGTGGACGGCCTCGCGGCGCCGGTGGCGGTCCTGACGCCTGAGATGCTGCTCCGCGAGGTGCGCGCGTGGCAGCGGCTGGTCCGCTGGGCCGGCGGGCTCGCCGCCGGCCTGGCGCTGGGGCTGGCGGCGGTGACGCTGGCGTGCATCCAGCTGCTGGGCGTGCGCGAACGGCGCGCGGAGATCGGGCTGCGGCGGGCCCTGGGCGCGACGCGCGGCGCTGTCGCGGCGCTGTTCTTTGCCGAGTCGATGGGGCTGGCGCTCGTGGCGGCGCTGGCGGCGGCGGGGGCGCTCCATCTGATGGCGCCGCGCCTGGCGGCCTGGATGCCGGTGCCGCTCGACTTTACGCCCTGGACGTGGATCGGGCCGCTCGGGGTGGCGACGGCGCTGGCCGGGCTGTGCGCGGCCCTGCCTGCCCATGCGGCGGCCGGCGTGGAACCGGCGATCGGCGTCCGCGAATAGCGCAAGAACGCAAAAAATGCCGTTTTTCAACGGGTTTTTCCATGTTTGGCCTTTCCTTGCGGCGCCGCCGCCGTATGTGCGGAACACGTCCGCCGTTGTTGTCAAGTATGAAAATGCCTTGATTTTACTGGACTTCTTGGAGGGGTGCGGCGAAAAAATTGTGAAAAACAGGCGAAATTTGTGTTGCAATCGGCCTTCGGAAAGTGGATAAACAACCCCGTTGGGCATCCATGGAACGGAAACCCACTTGAAACAACAACCAAAAACCAGGAGAAAAACATGGCCAAAGCATTGAGCAAGAGCGCGATCATCGCTCAGGTGGCGGAAAAGTCCGAGATCAGCAAGAAGCAAGCCAAGGCGGCCCTCGAGGCGCTGGCGGAGCTCGCTTGCAAGAACGCCAAGAACGGCTTCACCGTTCCCGGCCTGGGCAAGCTCTCCCTCGTGCAGCGCAAGGCTCGCATGGGCCGCAACCCTGCCACGGGCGAGCAGATCAAGATCGCGGCCAAGAAGGTCGTGAAGTTCCGCGTCGCCAAGGCTTGCAAGGACGCCGTCCTCGGCAAGTAGTTCGCATCCGCGAAACGAAAGGGCCGTGGTGGAGACGCCGCGGCCTTTTTTTGCGGACGGACGCGGCGCGGAGGCTTTCGCGGAGGAGGGTGCGTCCGGCACGGAGCGGAACGGAAGGGCCGGCGGAACAGGGAACACATGGGCGGAGGCGTCAAGACGTGGATTCGCGCGGCGCGCCTGGTGGCGGGCGGCGCGAGCGGGGTGCCGGTCGGCATCGGGGGGCTTCTGGGGGGGGGGGGGGGGAAGGCGGATCGGA
>JAZQOP010000048.1:0-4110 GCA_045627965.1 Kiritimatiellia bacterium
CCTCCTGCCGCTTCCCCATTGACCTCACGCAGGCCCCGTTTCGCCTCCTGCGACGGCCCACCCCTGCCCGCCGCCGCCCCCTCATCCCCCCCTCGCCAACAATCCAAAAGAGGAATTTAGGCTAATAGGCTGGCTTTCATGCATAACGAACAAGGACGCCTCTTCATCTGCGACGATGAATGCTGCGGATTTTTTCAGCGGCCCCCAGGAGAAGGTCCACCAGCCATGGATTCCAGAGGCACCCCAGAAATCCAAAGGCATAAAGAAGGGAATGACCCTGGCCGAATTTGAGAGGGCCATGAGTTGTTTCGAGGACATTGAGACGAAGAAGTCGGTGCAAAAAGCAGATAATGAATGGGAAGAACAGCCCATATCCCATTGATAATCTATCCATATACCCCTGTCGTTGTCCGTCATGGAGGATGATTTCCCGTTAAAGATGACGGAATGGGCCTCAATTATGTGATGAGGCCATTTTGCGTGGCTATGATGGGCGGGCTCCTTTGGAGACTCCTGGCCCGCGATAGATCATGCAACTTTCATCGGCGAACTACCGCATCAAGCCGCTTGCCCTGATCCCCGCCTTTTGCTAGGCTTCGCCCCGTCCGCCGCGCATGGATCGGCCTGCCGGCGGGCATTTGACAGGAGTTCCAGTCCCTTATGCGCATTCTCATCATCGGCGGCGGCGAAACCGGCAGCACCTTGGCGACCCGCCTGTGTGCCGACGGCCACGGCGTCGTCCTGGTCGATTTCGACGCGGATGTCCTCGCCGACCTCGAATCCCACCTCGACCTGATGACCATCCACGGCGACGGTGCCGACCCCGACGTCCTCGAGCAGGCCGACGTCTCCCGCGCGGACCTGGTCGTCGCCGTCACCCCTCGCGACGCCACCAACCTCCTGGCCTGCATCTTCGCCCGACAGCGCGGAGTCCCCAAGACCGTCGCCCGCGTCTCCTCCCCCTCCTACGCCGCCAGCCGCCACATCGACTACGACGCCCTCGGCATCTCCCTGCTGGTCAACCCCTCCGCCGAAAACGCCCGAGACATCTACAACGCCCTCCGCCTCCCCGGCGCGCTCGAAGCCGACGGCCTCCTCGACGACCGCGTCCTGGCCGTCGGCATGGTCGTCCACATGGATTCCCCGCTGGTCGCCCAGCGACTCCGCGACTTCCGCGACGCCCCCTGGATCGCGAACATCCGCTTCTTTGCCATCTCGCGCGGCGGCGACGTCACCACCCCGACCGGCGACACGCGCTTCCAGGTGGGCGACCACGCCTATTTCGTCGGAGAGCCCTCGGCGGTCCGCGAGTTCATCCGGTTCGCCTGGCCGGAGCAGGAGCGCTTCCAGACCATCATGATCGCGGGCGGCGGCGAGCTCGGCCTGCAGCTGGCGCAGCTGCTGGAGACGACGCGCTTCCAGGTCGTCCTGGTCGAGAGCGACCCCCTGCGCGCCGACACCTGCGCCGAGCAGCTTTCCCGGGCGACGGTCCTCAAGGGCGACGCCCTCGATTCCGCCACGCTGGCCTCCGTCGGCGCGGCCGCCGGCATCGCCTACGTGGCCACGATGGGGAACGACGAATCCAACCTGGTCGGCTGCCTGATGGCTGGGAATGCCGGCGTCCGCTTCACCGCCGCCCACCTGTCCAACAACGAATACGTCCAGATGGCCCAGCGCCAGAAGCTGCTCGACCGCGTCATCGACTCGCCCCTGGCGATGATCAACGCGGTCCTCCACTTCGTCCGCGGGAAGAACGTCCATGCCGCCTCGGTCCTGGCGCACCTGCCCGGAGAGATCCTCGACCTGAAGCTGGCCGCCGGCCATCCGTGGACGGCCGCGCCGATCCAGGGCCTCCAGCTGCCGCGGGGCATCGTGCTGCTGACCGTGCTGCGCGGCGGACAGATCAAGACGCCGGTCGGCGGGCTGCAGCTCCAGGACGGCGACCGCGTCGTCCTCTACGCGCTGCCGGCGGCGCTGCCGCTGATCGAGCCGCTTTGCACCGACTAGCCCCCCCGCCGCCATGGTCGTCCTCCATTCCATTTCCTACCTCCTGGCGCTCGAAGGCTTGCTGATGGTCCTTTGCGGCGCCGCCTCGGGCTGGGTCCTGGCCGATCCGGCGAGCGCCTGGCGGCCGCTGCTCGGCTGTGGCGGCGGCATCCTGCTGGCGGCGGCGGTCCTGTGGACCGCGACCCCCACGCGCCGCAAGATTACCCGGCGCGACGGCATTGCGATCGTCGCCATCGGCTGGATCGTCGCCTGCCTGCTAGGCGCCCTGCCCTTCCTGCTTTCGGGGACCATTCCGGGCTTTGCGGCGGCATTCTTCGAGTCCTCGTCGGGCCTGACCACGACGGGGTCGACGGTCATCCCGTGCCTGGAGGAGGTGCCGCGGGGCATCCTGCTCTGGCGGGCCACGTCGCACCTGCTGGGCGGCCTGGGCGTCCTGGTCCTGCTGGTGGCCATCCTGCCGCTGGCGGGCGCGGGCGGGTCGCAGATCGTCCGGGCGGAGGCGCCCTCCTCGTCGGGCGACAACCGGGTCGAGCCGCGGATGACCTCGACCGCCAAGGCCCTCTGGGGGACCTACCTTGGGCTTTGCGCGGTCCTGCTCATCCTGCTGCGCGGCGCGGGCATGGGGTGGTTCGATGCCACCTGCCACGCATTCTCGGCCATCGCGACGGGCGGCTTCTCGACCCGGACGGCGTCGATCGGTGCCTACGCCTCGCCGGCCATCGAGGCCATCCTGTGCATCTTCATGGTCCTCTCCGCGCTGAACTTCGCCTTCCACTACAGGGCGCTCCGCGGCGACGGCCTGCCGCACCTGCGCAGCGGCGAGATCCGCTTCTACCTCGGGCTGCTAGTCCTGGCGCTGGCGGGGACCGTCGTGGCGCTCCGGCTCTTCTCGCCGGCCTACACCGCCGCGGGCTACCCGCACACCGTGCGCGACGCCGCCTTCGCCGTCGCCTCGCTGGCCACCACCTCGGGCTTTTGCACCGCCGACTACGGCGCGTGGCCCGCCCTGGCGAAATACATCCTGCTGATGCTCTTCGTGATCGGCGGCACGACGGGCTCGACCTCCGGCGGCATCAAGGCGGGGCGCATCCTGGTGCTGCTCCGCGCCATCGGGACGCAGGTCCGGCTCTTCCTCCAGCCGGCCGCGGTGCTGCCCGTCCGCCAGGGGCGGAAGGTCGTGCCGCCCGCCCAACTGCTGTCCATCGCGACGTTCGTCCTGCTGTTCGTCGCGACGATCCTGCTCTCGGCGCTCGTCCTGCTGCCCGCGTGCCCGGACTTCGTCGCGGCGGCATCGGCGGCGGCGGCGACCGTCTCGAACACCGGTCCGGGGTTTGGCGCCGTCGGGCCGACCTTCAGCTACGCCGCCCTGCCGGCCCCCGCCCTGGCGTTCCTCGGCTTCCTGATGATCCTCGGCCGCCTTGAGATCCTGACCGTCCTGGCCCTCCTCCTCCCCTCCTTCTGGCGGCGCTGACATGAGCTTTTCGCGACACCCCTTCTTTTCGACCGTCCTGCTGGCCGCGGTGGTCCTGACGACCGCGCTGGCCACCTCCGTCGCGCTGCTGCCGACCCTTCCGCCCTTCGGCATCGTCCTGGCGGCGGCGATTGCGCTCTGGCTCCCCGGCGCCCTATGGCTCCTCCGCGCCTACCGGCCGGACGTCGCCGACGCCCCCCTCGCCCGCTACCTGGCCAACGCCGCCCTGGTCGCCCTCGAAGTCATCGTCTGCTGGAGCGTCCTGCGCTCGCGCGTCCAGGTCGTCGAGCAGCTCGAAGGCTACTGGTTCGCCCCCCTCCTCTACGGCCTCCTGCTCTTCCCCGTCGCCCGCATCTTTACGGAGATCGTCGCGCGCCATCCCGACGCCCCGCCGTCGCTCAAGATCCTCCACGTCTGGGTCCTGGCGGCGCGTCCGGCGCTGCTCTTCTTCGCCATCGGGCTGGTCGCCGCCGGCATCTTCCTGGAGATCCACGAGGAGATTCCGGCCATCGACCCCACCGTGCCGCTGGCGATCTTCTGGCCCCTGTCGGCCTTCGGCGTCCTCTGGGCCGTCGTGCGGGCCGCCGCGCAGACCGCCTACCTCCTCCGCCAGGCCCGCCCGCCCCTGCCCC
>JAZQOP010000049.1:0-1843 GCA_045627965.1 Kiritimatiellia bacterium
GTCGTCCGACCACATCGTCCGCGCCTTCCACGACACCTACGGACTGCCCGTGACGATTTCGAACTGCTCGAACAACTACGGTCCCTACCAGTTCCCCGAGAAACTCATTCCGCTCATGATCCTCAACGCCCTCGAAGGCAAGCCCCTCCCCGTCTACGGCAACGGCCTCAACATCCGCGACTGGCTCTACGTCGACGACCACTGCTCCGCCATCTGGACCATCGTCCAGGATGCCGCCCTCGGCTCCTCCTACAACGTCGGCGGCCGCAACGAGCTGACCAACATCGCCGTCGTCACCAAGATCTGCGAGCTCCTCGACCAAAAGTGCCCCCCCCTCCCCTCCGGCCAGCCCCGCACCTCCCTCATCACCTACGTCAAGGACCGCCCCGGGCACGACCTCCGCTACGCCATCGACTGCTCCAAGCTCGAGCGCGACCTCGGCTGGAAGCCCGCCCGGACCTGGGAGACCGGCTTCGAGGCCACCGTCGACTGGTATCTCGCCAACCCCCGCTGGGTCGAGCAGGTCCGCTCCGGCGAATAC
The DNA here is from genome assembly GCA_045627965.1 of Kiritimatiellia bacterium. GTDB lineage: Bacteria > Verrucomicrobiota > Kiritimatiellia > CAIQIC01 > Lenti-01 > RGIG3636. The sequence continues at coordinate 542 of JAZQOP010000049.1, forward strand.
AAGAACTGGATCGCCGCCAACTACGACGCCCGCTAGCCCCCCGCCCATGAACTGGCCCCTCTTCTGGTCCACCTTCGGCCTCGTCTTCCTCGCCGAGCTCGGCGACAAGACCCAGCTCGCCGTCATGGCCCAGTCCGCCGCCACCAAGTCCCCCCTCCTCATCTTCCTCGCCGGCGCCGCCGCCCTCGTCCCCGCCTCCGCCGTCGGCGCCCTCGCCGGCAGCGTCCTCGCCCGCTTCCTTTCCCCGCGCATCCTCAACCTCCTCGGCGCGCTCCTCTTCTTCGCATTCGGCGGCTTCATGCTCTGGAAGGCCCTCCACGGCGTCCCCGCACCCGCGACGCAACCCTGACCCTCCCCCCCCCGCCCCATGCCCTACCCCATCGAAAAGAAGCTCGTCGTCGCCGTCTCCTCCACCGTCCTCTTCGACCTCTCCCTCGAGCACGAAATCTACACCACCCAGGGCCTCGACGCCTTCCGCCGCTACCAGCGCGACCACCGCCACGACATCCCCGCCCCCGGCGTCGGCTTCCCCTTCATCCGCCGTCTCCTCGCCCTCAACCGCCTCGCCCCGGACGGCGAACATCCCGTCGACGTCGTCATCCTCTCCCGCTACCACGCCGACGACGGCGTCCGTGTCATGGACGCCGTCAAGAAGTACGGCCTCGACATCTGCCGCGCCTTCTTCATGGCCGGCCGAAAGCCCTACCCCTTCATGACCGCCGTCAACGCCTCCCTCTACCTCTCCACCAACGCACGCCAGGTCCGCGAGGCCGTCGCCCTCGGATACCCCGCCGGACACGTCCTCCCCTGCCAGGCCGAGGACGACCCCGCCGACGACCAGCTCCGCCTCGGCTTCGACTTCGACGGCATCCTCGCCGACGACGAAGCCGAATCCATCTACAAGGCCCACGACCTCGCCGCCTTCCAGAAGCACGAGCAGCGCAACTCCGACGTCCCCCTCGGCGCCGGCCCCCTCACCCCCCTCCTCCAGCGCCTCGCCTTCCTCCAGGACCTCGACATGGCCCGCGCCGACGCCGACCCCGAGCACAAGCGCCTCCTCCGCGTCTCCATCGTCACCGCGCGCTCCGCCCCCGCCCACGAGCGCCTCGTCACCACCCTCTCCGCCCTCGGCATGGAGGCCGACGAAGTCTTCCTCCTCGGCGGCATCGAAAAAAAGCGCGTCCTCGACATCCCCAAGCCCCCCCTCTTCTTCGACGACCAGCTCGCCCACCTCGAACCCGCCGCCGCCTCCACCCCCTGCGCCCACATCCCCTTCGGCATCGCCAACCAGCCCCCAGCCCC
>JAZQOP010000050.1:0-4132 GCA_045627965.1 Kiritimatiellia bacterium
AAATCCACTCCGCCAGCAGGTCCGCCAGCTCCGCCTTCGGCAGCATCGGCGAACGGCGCGGCGCCGCCCCTGGCGCATACAGCACCACCTGGTTCAGCGGCGCCGCCATCCCTGCCCCGGGCCTGGACACGTCATTGGCGAAAATCCCGTCCAGCCGCTTGGCGGCCAGCTTGCGCAGGGCCTCCGCCTCCAGATGCTCCGTCTCCGCCGCAAACCCGTAGAACCGCTGCCCGGCCCGCTTCAGCGGCGCGATCGTCCGCAAGATGTCCGGCGTCGGCTCGAAGCGCAGCTCCGGCGCCCCGTCCGCCTTCTTGAGCTTGTGCGCGGCAGGGATCGGGCGCCAGTCGCACGGCGCCGCCGCCATCACGAGCACGTCGCACCAGGGCAGGTTCTCGCGGACGGCGTCGAGCATCTCCTGCGTCGTCGTCACGGCCGTCGCCGCCGCCTCGGCCGGCGGCCGCAGCGCCGTCGGGCCGTGCACCACCCGGACCGCGTGGCCCCGCCGCGCCGCCGCCCGCGCCACCTCGTAGCCCATCTGCCCGCTCGACCGGTTCGAGACGAACCGGACCGGATCGATGGGCTCCCGCGTGGGGCCCGCCGTCACCAAGACATTCATGGCGCGCCTGCCTATTCCCCGGCCGTCTCGTCCGGCTGCAACGCCGGCTTCAGCCGCACCGCCCAGGCCCCCTCCGTGGCCGGCAGGTCGAACTCGTAGACGAACGTCGCCAGGCCGCCCTCGTCAGTCCGCGTCCCCGTCGATTCCAGCTCCGTCCACGCCCCGGTGACCAGGTTCGTCGTCCACTGCAGCGCCATTTCGTCGGCGCGCGGCGCCGTCGCGGCATCCCAGTAGAACGACACCGTCCCCGTCCCCCCGGCCACCGACACCTCGAAGTCCTCGATCGCCGCGTCCTCGTCCGCAAAATCCGGGAACGGCACGACGAAGGTGAAGGGATGCTCCATCGCGTCGTTTTCGTTGTCATACGTGGCGTACTGCTCCGGATTCCCCGCGTCCGCCCCCACATAGGCCGTCACGAACCGGTCCGGGTCCGCCGCCACCTCGAAGTAGTACTGCACCGTCTCCAGCCGTTGCATCGACAGGGCCGCGAAGGCGTCGCTCCGCATCGCATTGTAGGTCTCGCCGTCGCCGTAGCCTTCGGCGAACGCCAGCCCGTACGTGCCGAACGTCCCCGACACCCCGTGCCGCAGGTGCAGCTGCCCCGTCACCTTCCCGAAGTCGATGACGTCCCGCGGCCCCGCCACGATGAACGCCATCGCCTTGCGCATGTCCACCGGCCACTGCCCGTCGCCCGTGTCGACCATGTAGTAGTTCGCCAGCGCCGCCGTGCCGCCGTGCATCAGGCGCCCCGCCTCGTGGAAAAGCCCTTCCGGCAGCGTCTTTTCCGTCACCGGCCGCACGGTCAGCGTTTGCCCGTCGTTCAGCCCGCCGACCGTCGCCTGGCAGGCCGTCGTCCACTGGTTGTCGAAATCGCCCGACTGGTAGCCCGTCCCCGCCGCCCCCAGCGACGTGCTGTCGCCATCGTCCAGGCGCCCCGCGCTCGACTGCCCCTGGTAGCCGCGCCCGTAGACCAGCGTGTCGATCACCACGCCCGACGCGTTCTTCAGCTGGATCATCCCCTGGTAGTGGATGTGGTCGTCTTCGTAGCCGGCCCCGATGCTGGACGGCACGTAGCTGGTCCCGAAATACATGTCCACGTTCGACAGCGGCTGGTTCGACGCGGCCAGGCCGTTCGCATTGTCGCCCAGCACGAAGAACCCGTAGCTCGCCGTCCTCCCCCCCGCATTCGTCACGACCACGTCGCGCGGCAGCGTCGTCCCCTTCGGGATGCTGTAGGTCGCATACGTGCTCTTCCCGCCGTTCGCTTCGACCTCCGCCTGCCGGGTCAGCATCAGCACGATCTTCCACCCGCCGATGTCCTGCCCCGCCGGGCCGCACAGCTCGATGAACTCGTGCTTCTGGGTGCCCATGCTCCAGAAGTCGTCCTCGTCCTGCGGGTCGAGCGGCGTCAGCTGGCTGGCCATCTCGTTGATCCACACCCCGCCCCCGGACACCGCCGAAAACAGCGTCTCGTTCGTCACCGACGCGCTCACGTTCGTCCTCACCGTCGTCCCCTCGGGCGTCGTCCACGTCGCCCTCAGCCAGTATTTCAACGTCGTCCCCTCGGCATACGGCGGCATCCGCCCCGACAGGTACAGCCCCTCGCCCGCGTCATATTCCAGCGTCGCCGTCTTCTGCACCCCCCAGGTCCCCGTCGTCCGCGTCTGGTACAGCATCTCCACCTTCACGACCGTCGCCTCCCCCACCGGCATCGCCATCCCCGTAAACCGGAAGTCCGCATCCAGCGCCGGCGGATTCGGCGTCATCCCCGCCTCCAGCGACACCGTCCCCGGCTCCTTGAACTCGCCCACGTTGATGTCGTCCAGGCGCAGCAGCTTGGCGTTCGACATCTTGAACTGCACATACAGGTACTTCTTGTCCATCACCGCAAGCGTGTACGTCTGCGGCTGCGCATTCGCCGACAGGCTGTACGTCTTGAGCACCGTCCACGGCCCGTTCGGCCCCGTCGACACCGACACCGTGAACGACGGCGTGTGCGACGTGCTATAGGCCGCCGCCCGGAAGCTCAGGATCCCGATCCCCCCCTCCATCTTCGGCGACGTCAACGTGTCGCCCGCGCTCTTCCCCATCCGCAAGACCCGCGAATAATCGAACTCCGGCGCGTCCTCCACATAGCCATAGCTGCACGTCCACCCCTCCCCGCTGCAGGCCCCGTATCCGCTGCTCTTCTTCCACGTGTCGAACGGCTGGATCCGCGACGTGCTCCCCCCGCTCCCTTCGTAGATCCGCACGTCGATGTTGTCGAGCGTCACCCGGTCCTCCTCCTTGCAGATCGCCTCGAACCGGACCGCCACCGCCCCGGACACGTTGACCGCCACGTTCGTCCGCAGCCCGTTCGTCGACACCTTCACCGGCGAGCCGCACTCCACCCAGTCGGTCCGGTTCGTCGAATAATACAACTGCACCTGGCTCCCCGACGGCCCCGTCGGCGTGAACGTCACCGTCCCCGCACCGCCCTCCGAAAACAGCGGCGACGTCACTCCGTCCCCGTCCCGCAGCAACGCCGCCAGCCCCGACGTCCCCTCCGTCACCTGCCCCGCCAGCGTCCACCCCGCCCAATCATACGTCCCGTGATACTCCGCCCAGCTCGGCGTCGTCCACTCCGAAAAGTCCTGGTGCCGCTCGATCGCCAGCGCCGCCCCCACCATCACGTCGTCGATCCGCACCAGCCCCGTCGCCGCCGCATCCGACCGGAACCGCACATACACCGCCCCCGGATCGTTCATGCTCAGCGAAAACGCCTGCCATTCCGTATTCGTCGCCCCCACCGTCACCTGCCCCGCCACCGTCCACGCCGCCTTGTCCGTCGACGTCTCCACATAGATCGTCCCCGCCGTCGTGTTCGTCTTCGTCGCCGCACGGTACCAGAACGAAATGTCCCCGACGCCCTCCAGCGCCGGCGTCGTCAGCGTCGCCGTCGCCTGCAGGACCAGCGACAGCCCGCTCGGCACATAGACCTCGTCCGAAGGCCGCCGCACATGCTCGCCCAGCCCCGCCAGCTCGTCGCACCCCTCCACGTCCCAATCCGTCCACAGCGGCCACTCCGCCGTCACCGCGTTCGTCGTCCCGAACGACGTCGCCGCCTTCCGCACCAGCGTATGGTCCCTCATCGCGAAGCTGTTGAAGTCGTGCCTCACGTCCGTCTTCACCTGGCCGACGCGGTCGACCACCTGGCTCCCCTTCATCAGCACCACCACGTCGTCGCCGTTGAACGTCAGCCACGGCGTCTGCAGGTCGCTCGCCGCCACGATCTCCGCCGCCGGATCGACCGGGAAGTACCCGTTCGTCTGCGACACCACGAACGAGTTCGCCGCCCCCAGCGTCCCCGACAGCGGAATCACCAGGATCCCGTTCGTCGTCGCCGCGTCCGTCACCCGGGCCGCCCCCGTCCCCGCCCCGTTCATGTAGATCCACAGCGCATACTGCGACAGGTCCACCGCATTCGACGACGCATTGTAAATCTCCAGCGCCTTGTTGTTGTTCCGCCCCTCGACA
>JAZQOP010000051.1:0-4424 GCA_045627965.1 Kiritimatiellia bacterium
CCGCCCATCACCGCGGGGCGCAGGCGCGCCCCCTCCCCCCCGTCCCCGCCATGAAAAAGACGGCGCCCGGCCCGAGGCCAGGCGCCGTTTTCCGTCGGGCGGCCGCTACTTCGACGGCCGGATGCGGAACACCAGCGCGTAGTTCACCGGGATGATGACCATCGTCAGCACGGTCGCGAACGCCAGGCCGCACATGATCGTCACGGCCATCGAGACGTAGAACGCGTCCGTGATCAGCGGGATCATCCCGAACACCGTCGTGATGGCGCCCATCATCACGGGGCGCAGGCGCGTCACCCCGGCGTCCACCACGGCGTCGAACGGCGTCATGCCCGCCGCCGTCTGCGCGTTGATTTCGTCGATCAGGACGATCGAGTTCTTGATCTGCATCCCCGCCAGGCTCAGGAAGCCGAGGATCGCCATGAACCCGAACGGCTGCCCGAACGACAGCAGGCCGACGACCACCCCCACCAGCGTCAGCGGCACCGTCAGGAAGATGACCATCGACTGCTTGACCGAGTTGAACAGCAGGATCACCACCAGCACCATGATGCACGCGATGATCGGGATCTTGCTGGAAAGGCCGGCGTTGGCCTTGGCGGACTCCTCGTGCTCGCCGCCCCACTCCAGCTTGTATTCCGGCGGCATCCCGGCGCAGGCCGCCTCGACGCCCGCGTGGATGCGCTCGAACGCCTCCGCCGCCGTCTCGTCGGCGCCTTCGCTGCACTTGACCGTGATGCACGGCACCCGGTCGCGGCGCGCCAGGCGCGCCTCCTCGGAGACATACTCGAAGCCGTCGACCACCTGCGAGAGCGGGATGGCCTTGCCCAGCGTCTCGGCGAAGAACCAGGCGGAATAGAGGCTGTCGGGGTCGTTCCGCTCGACATCCGGCTGGCGCAGGACGATCGGCAGCGTCTCGTCGCCCTCCTTGTAGGTGCCGATGACCGTCCCCTCCGTCGCGCGCTGGAAGGCGCGGGCGACATCGGCGCGGTCCAGGCCCAGGTTGCGCGCCTTCTGCTCGGAGACGACCGGACGGATCAGCTCGACGCGATTGCGCCACGAGGTCTGGATCTTCTGGAGCTTGCCGTCCGCGCGCATCACGGCCATCGCCTTGTCGGCATATTGCCGCAGGATCGCGGGGTCCGGCCCGGAGAGGCGCAGTTGGATCTTCAGCGGGTCGCCCGGGCCCAGCGTGAAGCGCGCGGGGTAGACCATCGCGTCCGGCAGGTGGTCGGCCGCCCAGTCGGCCACCTCGGCGCCGATCCGGTCATAGTCGCGGTAGTCCACCAAGTCGACGAACAGCACCGCATAGGCGGAATTGTCGTCCTCGGGCGAGAGCGTCAGCAGGAAGCGGAGCCCCGACGTGCCCGTCAGGCTCGTCACGCCCGTCACCCCGTCGATCGTCCGCAGGTGCCCGCCGAGCTTCTGCGCCTCGGCGTCGGTCGCGCGGATGTCCGTCCCCTCCGGCATCCACAGGTGCACGATCATCTGGTTGCGCGTCGAGTTCGGGAACATGTTCTGCGGCACCTTCCCGAAGCCGTAGAGGGCCAGCAGCAGCGCGCCGACCGTGATCGCCGCCGTCAGCCACTTGTGGCGGATGCAGGCCTCCAGGAACGCCTTGTAGGCCTGGAAGAACGGGCTGGCGTAGGGATCCTTCGGCTGGGCGCCCCCCGCCGGCTTCTTCGCCGTCAGGAAACGCGACGCCAGCAGGGGCATCAGGGTGATCGCGAACACCCAGCTCAGCAGCAGCGAGATCATGATCACCAGGAACAGCGACCGGCAGTATTCGCCCGTGCTGTCCTGCGACGCCCCGATCGGCGCGAACGCCAGGATCGCCACCGCCGTCGCCCCCAGGAGCGGCCACTTCGTCTGCTCGACGATGTCGATCGCCGCCTTCACCTTGTCCTGGCCCTTCTGGGCCGCGACGAGGACCCCTTCGGTGATCACGATCGCGTTGTCCACCAGCATCCCGAGGGCGATGATGAACGCCCCGAGGCTGATGCGCTCCAGCAGGATGCCCATCGCCTTCATCACCATGAGCGACGCCATCACCGTCACCACCAGCACCACGCCGATCAGCAGGCCGCTCCGCAGCCCCATCGCCACCAGCAGGACCGCCACGACGATCACCACCGACTCGACCAGGTTCACCATGAACCCGCTCACGGCCGTCTCGACGCTCCGCGCCTGGTGCGAAATCACGCTCATCTCGATCCCGACCGGCGTCTGGGCCTTCAGCTCGGCCAGCCGCTTGTCGATGCTCGCCCCCATGACCGAGACGTTCCCCCCCTCCGCCGTCGAGATGCCCAGCGCCAGCGAGGGCTTCCCGTCATGCCGGATGATCGAGGACGGCGGCTCCGCGTAGTCGCGCCGCACCGTCGCGATGTCCTTGATCCGCACGACCGGCTTGCCGGGCTCGACGGCCTCGACGATCAGCAGCTCCTCCAGGTCCTCGACCGACCCGGGCTTGCCGGTCGGGTCGATGCGGATGTATTTGTCGCCGATCCGGATGTGCCCGGCGGACGTCGGCTGGTTCTCGCCCGAGAGCACGCTCGTCAGCTGGGCGGGGGTCACGCCGGTGGCGGCCAGCTTTTCGCGGGGGATCTCCAGGTAGACCCGTTCCGGCTGGTCGCCGATGAAGCTCACGCGCGCCACGTCGTCGCACAGCAGCAGCTCGCGCTTCAGGGTCTTGGCATACTCCTTGAGCTCGGCATAGCTGTAGCCGTCGCCGTAGATCGCGTAATAGACCCCCCACACGTCGCTGTAGTCGTCCACCACGACCGGCTCCGAGCAGCCGTTCGGCAGGGCCGCCGAGGCCACCTTGTCCCGCAGCCGCTGCCAGATCATCGGCAGCTCGGCCTTCCCATACTTGTCCTTCATCTCGACGCTCACCACCGAGCGCTCGGGATAGGACGTGCTCGTGACCTGCTTGAGCTCGCCCAGCTGCTGGACCGCCGTCTCGATCGGGTCCGTCACCTCGCGCGCCACCTGCTCGGCGTTCGCGCCGGGATACATCGTCACCACCTGGGCCGTCTTGACCGTGAACTCGGGGTCCTCGAGGCGGCCGATCGTCCGGTAGGCCTGCACGCCCCCGGCCAGCAGGACCGCCGTCAGGCAGTAGGTGACGACCTTCTTCCGGATGCAGACTTCCGCAATGCTCATTCCGCGGCCTCCGGCTCGGCGTCGAACCGCGCGACCGTCCCGCCGACGGCCGCCGCCTCCGCCGCGCGCGCCGCGGGCGACACGTCGATCGCGTCCGGCGAATCCTCCAGCAGGCGCACCTGGCGCCCCTCCTCCAGCACCGTGATGCCCGCCAGGGCGATGCAGTCGCCCTCCTGCAGGCCCTTGCGGATCGCCACCGTCTCGCCCGACCGCACCCCAAGCTCCACCGTCGCCCGGTGCGCCTCGTAGACCCCCGCCCCCGTCGCGTCCAGGCGCCAGACGAACGGCGCGCCGGCGCTGTCCCGCCCCACCGCGTCCGACGGCACCGCGATCGACTCCGCGGCCTTCTCCCCCGCGACGCGTTCGCGATGGATGACCAGCGTGCTCGTCATCCCCGGCACCAGCACGACGCCTTCCGGCGGCGGCGCCAGCGTGAAGGTCGCCCGGTAGGTCTGCGTCACCGGATCGGCCGCCGTCGAGAACTCGAGGAACGTCGCCTCCAGCTCCAGACCCGGCAGCGAGTCGAACAGCACCGTGCAATACGACGCCTCGTTCAGGCGACCGCCATACACCACGTAGGACTCCGGCACGCTGATGTCGATCGTCAGCTCCTCGGCCCCCTGCAGCTTCGCCACCGGCGAGCCCGCCTGCACCATCGCGTAGTTGTCCACATACGTCGTCGCCACCAGCCCGTCGAACTTCGCCCGGAGCTCCGCGTCCTTCCGCGCCTTCTTCGCGATCGACAGCTGCGACTCGGCCTGGTCCATCGACGCCTTGGCGCGCGCCCACTCTTCGCGCGAGACCGCGTGGCTTTCCAGCGCCCGTTCGATCCGCTCGAACGAGCTCCGGGCGAACTCCACCGCCGCCTTGGCGTTCTTGACCTGGTTGTCGAAGTCGCTCGTATCCAGCTTGGCGACCAGGTCGCCCTTCTTCACCCGCTGCCCCTTCTTGACCGGCAGGGCCACCAGGCGCCCGCCCACCTCGAAGGACAGGTCCACCCCCTGGGCCGCATCCAGCGTCCCGGGGAAGTAGAGGTCCGCCAGCCGCATCGCCCCGCCCACGACCATGCTCTTGATCGGGCGCACCGGCTCGGGTTCCGCCGGCCGCTCGCCATCCTGCTTCCAAAAGAAGACCGCACAGGTCGCCGCCACCAGCACCACCAATGCCGCCACACGCACATTCAGCCATTTTTTCATAATATCCTCGCTTCCGTTGGAAACTTCCCCCATTCTACCATCCCCCCCCGCCCCCCTCAACCACCC
>JAZQOP010000052.1:0-3548 GCA_045627965.1 Kiritimatiellia bacterium
GCGCCCCGCGCGAGGTGGACCTTTCGGGCTTCCGCCTCCAGGTCGCCGGCACGAACTGGGAAACGAAGGCGACGTTCCCCGCGGAAACGCGGATGCGCCCTGGCCACTTCCTGCTCGTCGGCGGCGCGGGCGTGACAAATGCCGACTTGACGGCCGACCTTGGCCTGGCCGGCTCCTATCCCGACCAGCCGACGGCCGGCGTCCGCCTGATGCCGCCCGGTGATGCCATCAACGCCCCCGTCGACGTCCTGATGTATGGCTCGCACATCCCCTTCAACGAACAAGGCCTGGACGCGACGGGCTGGCGGAGCGAAACGACCAACCTGTGGGCCTCGGCAACCCGCCATCTGGAACGCTGGACCTTGGGGGCAGATACCGACCGGGAGAATGACTGGCGGCATACGGCCGATGGGGCGGCTTCCAATGCCGATGACGTTCCGGACTCCGACGGCGACGGCCTGACGGACGAAGAGGAATACCGATCCCACCTCGACCCCATGAATCCCGACACGGACGGCGACGGCCTGACGGACGCTTTCGAGCGCGACCATGGCCTCGACCCTGCCCTGCCGGACACCGACGGCGACGGCACGCCCGACAACGAAGAGCTCGACCCCGAAACAGGCCTCTCCTACGAAGCCCGCCAGCTGGCCGACGGCCTGCGCGTCGACATCACGAGGGCCCCCGGCGGCTGGTCCCAGGGCGACGACCTGGGCCTGGACGGAGTCGTCGAGTTCACCCTGTCGGAGGGGACCGGGTTCGCCGTCTGGGGCACCGTCTGGGAAGGCGGCGCCATCCCCGAAGGCTACACCGTTGCCGTGGAGGAGGCCGCCCTTTCGCAGGCCTGGGAAAAGCGCTCGGCCTTCGGGCACAAGATCGTGATCCTCTTCGCCGTCCCGGACGGCACCAACGCCATGCGCGTCGTCGTGACCGATGCCAGCCGCGGCTCCGGCGTGACCAATCCGCCGGACCTGGGCGCCGACATCCGGGCGCGCTTCCAGGCGGTGAAACTGGACGTCGAGGCCGGCGGCGTCGACGAAGAACACGAAGAGTCCCCCGGCGTCTTCCTGCTGGACCGGACCGCCCACACCAACGCCCCCCGGACGCCTTGCCGCCTGTCCGTCGCCCCCGTCCTGCCGCAGATGACCCCGCCTTTGCAAGGGACATTGATACTGGACTGGGACGAATCCGCTGTGAATATCTATCCCGAAGACCAGCCAGACGAAGGTCAGCCCCTTTCTCGCGTTGAAGTGTCTTTGGACGGATTCTTTTCTACGAATCTTTGGCTTGAAGCCCTTGCCGCGACTAATTCGTTTCTGGAATGGCAGTGGAACGGACAAGCAGACGGTCGGGACTGGGCGTCCATCAATGGCGTACGGCTATTTCTATCTTCGGTATCCTTTGGGGGTGAAAAGATGCATACAATTGTACGGGATGATGGTTCTGCTGCGTTTATCTCCCCTCAATGGATAGATGGTTCCTGGCCCCCAGATGGCGATGCTGCCGATGCGAGCGACATTATAAAACCTATTTGTTATACACGGGACTCGAAGATGAATGTATCGGCTTATTGGTTGTTTTGGCCGTTATCTCCTTCATGGAGCATTCAAGTGGAAGGGAAAGGGCCCGACAATCTCAATTTTCCTCCTTCGACTGCGACCCTTATGGGAAGCATCGTTTATATTGAAAATGTGGAGTGTGACAATCCATTCCCGAATCGCGTTGCCTATTATCCTGCCCTGGAAATCGAATGGAAATTTTCAATGGACGGAGGAAGGACGTGGCTGGATGCCGGTGCCAGCGGGAATCCAACTTATGTTACGCTGGGCGACCCGTTAACTATCCCATATCACACACTGGTCCATCTAGGATGCGTCAATGCCGCAGGGAAGACGACGGAAATAGAAACGGCAGACGCCGTATATGCTGAATTTATGGATCGTGAAGTGCGTCGTGTGTCAGACCGTAGTCAAATGACATATTGGAAGGACCAACAGGCGGGCGCAACTGAGACAGACCAACTGCTTCAAAATTCTGATGCAAACGGCAATTGTCAGGCTTGGAGTGCATTGTTGCGGGACATTTTTAGAGTACATGGAATACTTTCCAACCGTGTTCAAGTATGGCCAAGTTCACCAGAAGAGGTGGGGGTCATGATGAAATATTGGCAATTTTCAAATTCGCCATCAGGAACTGGGACATACCCTTATGCTATCCCTTACGATGTCCGTTTTTTATATGGCATTCCAGGGCAAGGCAATCCAAGCCCCCCGAACAATTTTACCGCACATTGGATTACAGAGGCTTGCGGGTATTTCTATGACCCATCGTATGGGTCACCAAAAATTGGAGGCAATTCAAGAAATAAAGCATATGAGGATAGCAATATAGACGGGTATATAAAAGAAGGCAAACAATGGTGTCGAAAAAATGATATTTCAGCCATATCGGGCAGCGAGGTGTATTATGCAATTGATGATTATTAGGAAGAAGGATTGGCTGGCTGTTTGGCTGGTTGCCGTGGTCAGTGTTTTCCCATGCCATGGGCGCGAGCTTAATGGGGAGGTGGACAGGGGCATTCTGCCAGAGCCTCCAGGAATCAAGTTGTCCGATTTAGGCAAAATTCGCCGTATGGGAGAGACACGTTTTGTCGCGGTAGACGAAAAATTAGCGGCGCAACTTGAGAAAATTAGGCTGTCTTGGCGTTTTGCCCGTCTGCCGGAGAACGTGAGATTGGGCCGGGAAAAAATACCTCAAACATTTGCCGAAGCGACGGATTATTTATATGCCTACATATGTATGGCATTCCCGCTCCCCGCGGCATGTACGGAAACAGAGGATGCATTCTATTTTTCAGGCACAACGGCAGGAAAAGTTGATTATGATTTCACCTCGGGGATAGCCATTATGAAGGCGGATGGAGCCATTTGGACTTGGGAACGAATTGACGCTGGCGAGATTGGCGATGTGGGGCCCGGCCATTCGCAAGGGGGGGGGACAGATTGATGCGCAAAAGGCATCGAGCAATACAACGCCGGAGGAGACCGAGCCCGTTGTTTTGGAGGCGTCGAAGCCGGAAGAAGTGGGTGAAGTTCTATTTGACAGACGTGCGGCTGCGCTGGGGCGGCGCATTGGACGAGACTGTGCCCCAACGGCATCTTTCCGCCGGCGCCAATTTCTACGACTACGACGGCGCCGGACGCTTGACCAACCACGTCGTCCATGGTAGGACAAGGGCGTTCACCTACGACTTCACCGGCCGCATGACCACCCTGACCGACACCGACGGAAGCGTCTTCGCCTACGAATTCGACGCCGAGGGCAACCGCCTCTCCCAGGCCCTCAACGATTGCCTGGCCACCCGCTTCGTCCATGACGGCCCCGACGTCCTCCTCGAACTGAACCCCACCAACGGCGTCGCCTACGCCTGGGTCAACGGCCCTGGCATCGACCAGCCCATTGAACGCCTCCTCTTCATCGACGGCGCCCCCCGCGCCCGCCGCGTCTTCCATTCCGACGCTCTCGGCTCCATCGCCGCCCTCACCGAC
>JAZQOP010000053.1:0-4252 GCA_045627965.1 Kiritimatiellia bacterium
GCACTGGTAAACGAATTTGAAAAGCAGCGCGATGTGCGGGTGGACTTAATCGCGGGGGATGTGCTGATGTATCCTGAGGATGCGGGCGAGGGGGATGTCGGCGGGGGGCGGTTGGGCGGGCGTTTTGGCGGCGGTGTAGAGGATGGCGTCTCGCGGGCGTCCGGCGGCGAGGGCGCGGGCGACGGGGTCGTCGGCGCAGGCGACGAGGTGGCGGGCGCCTCGGACGAAGGTGCGGAAGCAGTCGTGGAGGGCCTCGACGGAGGGGAAGTGGTCGAGATGGTCGGGCTCGACGTTGGTGAGGATGGCGGCGAAGGGGGCGTAGCGGGCGAGGGTGCCGTCGGATTCGTCGGCTTCGAGGACGAAGGTGCCGGAGGTGCCGAGGCGCGCGGGGGAGAGGTCGGGGGGGAGCTCGCCGCCGATGCAGTAGGACGCGTCGTCGCCGGCGGAGAGGAGGATGTGCGCCAGGAGCGCGGAGGTGGTGGTCTTGCCGTGGGTGCCGGCGACGGCGACGCTCCGCGCAAAGCGTCGCGCCAGGACGGGCAGGACGTGCCCGCGGCGGTGGAGGGGGATGCCGGCGGCGCGCGCGGCGGCCAGTTCGGGGTGGCCGGGCGGGCAGGCGGGGGAGTAGACGGCCCAGCGGGCGCGGGCGAGGTGGGCCGGGCCGTGGCCGGCTTGCACGGGGATGCCGCGGGCGGCAAGCCAGCGGGCGGTGCGGCCGGGGGCGGCATCGCAGCCGTCGACGGGATGCCCGAGGGCGCGGAGCAGGTAGGCGAGGCCCGCCATGCCGATGCCGCCGGCGCCGATGGCGTGGACGGGCACGGAGGGGTCGTCGAGGAGGGCGTCGATGTCGGCGGGCTCGGGCATGCCGACGGCGCTAGGCTTTCTGCCGGACGAGCTGCGCGGCGGTTTCGCGGAGCTTGTATTTCTGGATCTTGCCGGAGGCGGTGAGGGGGTATTCGTCGACGAAGAAGACGTGCTTGGGCGTCTTGTAGGCGGCCAGGTTGGCGCGGACGAAAAGGCGGACGGCCTCCTCGTCGAGCGCGGCCCCGGGCTTGAGGATGAGGAAGGCGACGGGAATCTCGCCGTATTTCGAGTCGGGCGCGCCGACGACCTGCGCGTTGAGGACCTCGGGGAGCGTCAGGAGGACGTCCTCGATCTCCTTCGGCGAGATGTTCTCGCCGCCGCGGATGATGATGTCCTTGATGCGGCCGGTGACGCGGAAGTAGCCGTCGGCGTCGCGGGTGCCCAGGTCGCCGGAGTGGAGCCAGCCGTCCTTGTCGATGACCTTGGCGGTCTCCTCCGGCATCTTGTAGTAGCCGCGCATGACGTTGTAGCCGCGGCAGCAGAACTCGCCTTCGACGCCGTCGGGGCAGGGGCGGCCGTCGGGGTCGAGGATGGCGACCTCCATGCCCGGGAAGGCTCGGCCGACGGTGGTGACGCGCAGCTCGAGCGGGTCGTCGCCGTAGGTCTGGGTCATGCCGGGCGAGGCCTCGGTCAGGCCGTAGACGGAGGTGATCTCGGTGACGTGCATGTCGCGGATGGCCTTGCGCATGACCTCGATGGGGCAGACGGTGCCCGCCATGATGCCCGTGCGCAGGCTCGTCATGTCGAACTCGGCGAAGCGCGGATGGGAATACATGGCGATGAACATGGTCGGGACGCCGTAGATGGCCGTGCAGCGCTCCTGGTGGACGGCGCGCAGGCCCTGCAGGGCGTCGAAGACCTCCACGACGACGAGCGTCGCGCCGTGGGACAGGATGGCCATCACGCCGAGCGTGACGCCGAAGCAGTGGAAAAGAGGGACCTGGAGGCAGAGCTTCTCGTCGTTGGTGAAATGCTGGCGGTGCCCGATGCTCCACCCGTTGTTCAGGATGTTGCGGTGGGAGAGCATGACGCCCTTGGGGAAGCCGGTCGTGCCGGAGGTGTACTGCATGTTGACGATGTCGTCGCAGGTGACGGCGGCCTTGGCGGCGCGGAGGGCGTCGTCGGGCTGGTAGGCGCCCAGGAGGATCAGCTCGGCGGTGGTATACATGCCGCGGTGCTTCTCCTGTCCGACGTAGCAGAGGGTGCGGAGGCGGGGATAGCGCGCGGAATGCAGCGCCCCGCGCGCGCACTGCCGCAGCTCCGGGATGAGCTGGTTGGCGATGGCGGCGTAGTCGAGGTCGCGGAACCCGTCGATGAGCCCGAGCATGGTCATGTCGGACTGCCGCAGGACGTAGTCGAGCTCCTCGGCCTTGTAGGCGGTGTTGACGGTGACGAGGACGGCGCCGATCTTGGCGCACGCGAACTGGAAGGTCAGCCAGTCGGGGACGTTCTTGGCCCAGATGCCGACGTGGTCCTCGCGGCGGATGCCGACGGCCAGCATGCCCTTGGCCAGCAGGTCGACGCGCTCGTTGAACTGGCGGTAGGTCCACCGCAGGCCGCGGTCGGGATAGACGATGAATTCGTGGTCGGGCGTGCGGTCGGCCCAGAACTCGAGCTGCGCGCCCAGCGTAAGGCGCGTGAACCCGTCGGCGCCGGCGAGGATCGGGGCGTCGGTGGCGTGCGGGGCGTTCGGGTCGTCGGCCAGGCGTCGGCCGGCGGGGCGCTGCGGAAGGGGTGGGGTCATGGCGTGCGGGCGGGGGCGGGGGTTACTTGTCGGGCGTGTAGACGACGGCGAGGATGCGCGTGCCCTGCTCGAGGGCGCCGACGTGGTGCGGGACGACGGAATCATAGTAGATGCTGTCGCCGGCGCCGAGCTCGAACCGGTCGGTCCCGTAGAGGACCTCCAGGCGCCCGGCAAGGACGTAGAGGAACTCCTCGCCCTCGTGGTCGTTGAGGGCGGGCGCGCCGTCGGCGGGATGGACGTCGATGATGAACGGCTCCATGTTCCGGCTGGCCTTGCGCGGCGCGAGGGAATGGAAGGCCAGCGAGGGGCGCGTCCGCGCCGGGTCGCTGCCGAAGAAGTGCGTCGGCTCGTCGCTCTGGCCCTGCCGGACGACGACGGGATGGTCGACGGCCTGGTCGTCCAGGAGCGTCCCCAGGCGCACGCCGAGGCCGCGCGACAGGCGGATCAGCGGGGTCAGCGACGGCACCAGCTCGCCGGCCTCGAGGGCGCGGATCATCTCCGGCGAGCACGTCGTCTGCTCCGACAGCTGCTCCACGGTCAGCTCCCGCTGCTCGCGGAGGGCCTTGATGCGCGGGCCGATGGAATTGTCGTGGTGGAAGGTCTTTTCTTCGCTCATGGGAGCCTCCTGGGGGTCGTTCGGATGCGGTGGCGTGCCGGCGCTTTCCGGCGGCGCGCGGCGCGGGACGAAAAAGGCCGCCGGACGTCCGGCGGTCTTTCGGGGGCGCGGGCGCCGGACCGGACCCGTGCGTCAGCCGTTCTGGGCAAGCAGTTCGTCGGCAAGGTCCTCGGCAAGCTCCTCGGCATATTCAAGGGCGGCGTCGAGGCGTTCCTGGGCGGCCTCGGGGCCGAAGCGGCGGGCGTCCTGGCCGTCGGCCCAGGCGACGCGCACGTCGTCGACGCCGATGTAGGCGAAGAGGCCGCGGACGAGCGGGACCAGGGCGTCGCGCGGGTCGTCCTCCTTGTAGGTGTCGGCGCTGGAGGCCAGCAGGACGACGGTCTTGATGTGGTGCAGGGGCTTGACGATGCCGTCCTCGACGTCGAACAGGTTGCCCGGCACGAAGACCTGGTCGAACCAGGCCTTGAGGATCGCGGGGGCGGAGTTGATCCAGACGGGCGTGGTGATGACGACGGCGTCGACGTCGCGGATGTCCTCCGCGTGCTTGTGGGCGTAGTTGGCGCTGGTCTCCTCCTGCTTGCTGGGAACGTAGCCCGGCTCGGCCACGGGCTTCCAGAAGTAGCGCAGGGCTTCGGCCGTCAGGAAGGGCGGCTTGTCCTGGTAGAGCGGCAGGTTGGTGACGTCGTCGATGTCCTTCTCCATCAGCTTGCCGAAAAACGCGTTGGCGAGCTTCATGGTGGACGAGTCGGCGCTGGGATCGGGGTGGACAAGCAAATGCAAGACGTTCATGGGGCCTCCGTAAAGGTTGTGGTGGAAACGATAACCTGCGAACCTTGCCACACCCGCCCCCCCCTTGCAAGAAAAAGCCACGGGATGACGGAAAAAAGCGCCCGCCGCCCCCGCCCGGCCCACCGCCCGGCCCCCTGGGCCGCCTAGACGCCCCAGCCCCTCGTCGAGGGCGTGAGATTATGGTGAAACATTGGGATTTTTTCCGATTTTGGGGCCCGATGGGGGGGCGGCATGGGGCG
>JAZQOP010000054.1:0-3747 GCA_045627965.1 Kiritimatiellia bacterium
CCATCGCCCCCCCCTCGATCGCCCTCAAATCATGCCACACCGAATCAGCAACCACACCCAAACCAGGTGCAGCAAAAGAAAATACCGAAACACACCCCGCCCCACGGGGTCGATCAACGCGCAGATGTCAACACCTTGCGAATCACTCTATTGGGCGCGACGCAGAGAGGATTCGACCGCAGAATGGAGAAGACGCTCGAAAAATTCGATGCGCGCCGGGCCGAGCAGGGCATTGGAATTCGCCGCCGTGGCGGTTTGCTCAAAGGTTTCCAACAGAAGCTTCTCGCCGGAGGGCGATTCGACTTTGAGCATCACAGGCAAGGTGACGTGGATAGGTTCATTGGAAATGTTCGGCAATGGAGCTGGGAGAGGGTCGAATTGCGGTACCCCGAAGAACAGCCGCACGTAACGCGCATCGGCTGGGGCAACGATAAACCCATCGGCATCCGCATTCAAAAGAGAGACATCGCTCATGCCTGCGGCCGCTTCCGCAAAATAATCCGCGGTCTTGAGGACGGCCTTCCCAAGGTCGCTTTGCCCAAGGACCTGCCGGGCACGCCCCTCACGGGCGGCCTGGGTTTCGGCATCCTGCCGCGCGACCAGTTCCTCGGCGTATGCATTTTCATCCGCGACTTGTTCGTTTTCCTCCAGGGCGTGCCGCTGTGCCGCCCCGCTGAGTTGCAAAATAAAGGCTTCCGAATACGGCAACGGGCGCGTTTTCGCCGCGGGCCGCAGAACCGCCGAACGCGCAAAATCCAGCGTCGCCTCGTCGGTCGAAACGGAAAGGAGGGCAAAGCCAACCGCGTGCGCCGTCAACGCGGCTCCTGCCACAAGACCCGCAAAAAGAGCTGCAATTTTCATCGTGCCTCCGAAAACGGCGCGGGGCGATGGTCTATCGCCCCGCGCACGCTCATTGTTATTCGGCGGATTTCTTCATGATGACGGGCGGAATCATCATCTTCGGCATCGTCAATGCCACAGGCTTGGTGATGGCCTGATAGCCATCTGCGGAAACCGTCAGCGTATAGCGTCCCTGGGGAACTTCCATCGGATACCCATTGGAAAGCGGAAATTCGCCTTCGTCATTGGCAAGAACGATCGTGGCATAATCCGGATCGAAATCGACATCACCCGCCGGGCCTTTGACCTGCAACGTCACTTCGCACATCGAGGAGACCATCGGAATTTTGTAGTTCTGCGACTGCGAAACCACGAGCCGGGTACTGCCCGTGCGCTTGTAGCCGGCCATATCAACATCGACTTCGTGGGGGCCCTTGAGGATGGAAAATTCATCGCCCGAAGAGCGTCCTTCGCCGTCCACCATAATGGTTCCAGCGTATTCATCGAAATTCTCGTCGTTCCTCGGCCCGACCAGCGTAAAAGAAACGCGGGCCACAAAACGGTCGTTTATGCGCTTGGCGACCTCGGCAATCGCCTCTTCCAGAACGGCGATCTGCTCATTGCCGTCCGTACCGCCGCGCACGATGGCGTTGGAGGTGCGCACCTGCTTTTCCTGGCGGACATTGCCGGAGGCGGCGATTTTTCCCTGCAGGTCCTGCACCTCATAGGTGACGGTCTGCATGTACTTCGCCATCTTGATCTGCTGGCCGTTCATCGACACGACGCCGGTTTCTTCGCGAGGGTCGTCGAAGATGAGTTTGATGAAGTAGGGGGCCGCAAGTACACCGGGATCGCTCATGTCCTGGATGTACTGTTCCTTCTGGCCTTCATCCATGTCGGCGCGATGGAAGAACTCAATGCAGTCCGGATCAAAATAGGTCCCGGCCTCGCCCGCAAACTTGTCGAGGGCGAGAATGATTTGGCGACCATAGGCATTCCCTTCGAGTTGCGCCTGAATCCCTTTCATGTGCGCATCGACGGCCACCCAGTTTTCGATGGCAATCAGGGCGTTGGCTTGACGCTGATCCTCCTCGACTTCTTCATTTTTTGCGCGCATCCGCTCGGCTTCCTCCGGCGTTGCCTGCATGATCTGCGCAACGCTGTAGGGCTTCTCCGTCAGTTCAAGCGGCTTCGCGGGCGGATCCCAGGTCTTCTGATGGCGCGTCCCGGCCGTTTCCACGGTCGAAATTTTCAGCATCAGTTTCTTCGTCCCCTGCGGGACGGAGGCGTCTCCGCCTTGGGCGAAGGCCGAAACGGCCAAAACGGCCGTGCAAGAGAACACGACGGCTATGCGTGCGATATTCTTTAGTTTCATGAGTTGATCCTTGTGGGTTGTTTGTTGGTTTGGATGGTTACAGGCCAAAGCGACTGAGGAAATTGCCATGGCGATCGCTGGGGACAAGACGTACCGCCATGCCACGGCAAACGCGCGGATTTTCGTCATCGTAGTTCTTCACCTCGACCCAGGCGCGGGTCGGCTCGACGGTAAGCCCCTTGACGACCGTACCGTCAGCAACCGATTCCAGCGGGAGGCGTTCCTTCCGGAAAAGTTTGCCGCCGCTTCCTCCATCCTCCTCCTCATCGGCATAATCGGTCACGGCGAAATCATCATATTCCCCGCTTTCTCGTTGCAGGAATTGGACACATCCATCCTGAGCCAGGCCAGCTTCCTGCCCCAGCGAAATATAGGCGTAACGCCCGTTCCCCGTCGTCTTGAGCACAATGCCGACGGGGCCGATTCTGGATGCCACATGCTCCATGTACTCCCCGGCCGCTATGGCAAACAGGCGCTGGATGGCATCGGGAATCTCAGGACTGGAAACCCCGTTTTCCTCCTTGGCAATCACTTTGGAAAAGCGGGTCATGCCTTCCATACAATCATACAGCTCGAAGTAGGTCTTGATGCGGACGCGATGCGGCACCATAGTCGCCGTGGCCGCGCCTGCGGCGACAGTCCCGCCGCCCAGTCCCAGCGCACTGGACGTTTTCCCTTCGACTGCGGCAATCAGGGTCCCCGTGCCCAGTCCAGCGGTCGTCGCGGCTCCCGCAGTCTTCACCATGGCGTCCTTGGACGCCGAAGAAACATGTGTCAGACGGCAAAGCAAAATGTAATCAGGCATGTCCCTCGGTGCCGTCCCGTCGTAGCCGGAAACCACAAACTGCAGCACGTCTTCGTTGGCCGTCACGGCGCGCAAAAAGCCGAAACTATCCAGCGCCGATTGCAATTCCGCATTGAGCGACACGCCGGCATTCAAAACGTTGATCCCCGTCTTCTCGACCGGCGTTGTGTCTACCTGCACCGAAATGGAACGCCGCGCCGAGCGTATCATCTTTTTGAAAACAGGGATGTCTGCGGCAGGTAGCTTGTAGATGGTCGTGCTATCGTACGCCGTCTGGGGAAGGCCACGCGGATCAACAGTCGAGCAACCGGTCCCCAGCGCAATCAAAACCCCTGCAAGCATAACGGCAAATCCATGGATGGAAAAGCGGCTACGCCCCCCCATCGGCACCCGAGAAAACAGCCCCAACCAACCGTATTCGCCTCGTTCGGCCCTTCCGCTATCTTTGCGCGTCATATCATGCCCTTGTTGTTCGTTGTTTTGTGCCTCCAGTCGCCTGGCATCACCCGACGCCATAAACACGAAAAGCGACACATTGCCGCCGCGACCCACCGCTGAAGCCCTAGCACAGGCCGGTTGAATGAATCGCGGGACAGCGTGCCGCAAGGACATGCTGCCGCTCCTTCCTTCAACCATTTCCAAAGTGCTAGTTTTTCAGCGGTCAAGAAGCTGCTTGCCGCTCCCTGGGGTTTCTCTCCCAGTTCGCGAACGTCCAAAGCCTACCACT
>JAZQOP010000055.1:0-4065 GCA_045627965.1 Kiritimatiellia bacterium
AAAACGCCACCGACGTCTGGAAGGCCGCCGCCGCCCGCAAGTCGGTCGGCGACACCGCCGGCGCCGCGGAACTCGCCGCGCGCGCCGTCGAGCTGGCCGCGGAGGGCGCCAGCCCGGACGGCGGCGCCGAAATCGTCCGCCGCGCGCTGGCGGAATACGCGAACGCCGCCGGCGTCCAGCTGGCGGCGGGGACCTTCTGGGAAGGGCGCAGGAACCTCGACGGCGCCCAGGCGGCCTACCAGCGCGCCCAGGCCATCGAGCCGCAGAACACCACCGCGCTGGCCGCCCTGGCGCGCGTCGCCGCCGAGCGCGAGGAATACGACACCGCCGTCATGGCCCTCCGGCAGCTCCTCGCCGCCGACCCCCGCAACGCCGACGCCCTCTGGACCCTCGCCGACCTCTACGGCGACAAGCTCGGCATGACCGGCAAGGGCATCGCCGCCTACCGCGACTTCGAGCGCGAGTGCTCGACCGACCCGCGCGTCCGCGACGTCGAGGCCCGCATCCAGGCCCTCGCCGAAGCCGAGGCCGCCCTCCCCCCGATGGACGAGATGGAACAATAACCGACCCGGAGCCCTGCCATGGCCTTTCGCCCCGAAGACATTTCGCATGCCGCCATCCCCATGGCCTGGGTCGGGCCGATGAAGGTCGTCGCCCCCGGCGGCGGCATCCTCCACGACGGCGACGTGCCGCTGGCCACCTACGAATCCCCCCTCTGGCCCTCCGTCGGGCGCGGCGCCCGCGCCACCGGGCGAGCCGGCGGCATCCAGGCCATCTGCCTGGGGGCGACGATGACGCGCTCCGTGCTCCTCGAAGCCCCGTCCGCCGCCGCCGCCGCCGACCTGGCGGCCTTCGTCGAATCCTCGCGCGAAGGGCTCGCCGACGCCGTCGCCGCCACCAGCCGCTTCGCCCGCCTCCAGGACCTCCGCTGCGAGCTCGTCGGCCGCCTCCTCTACGTCCGCTTCGCCTTCGAGACCGGCGATGCCAGCGGGCACAACATGGCCACGCGCGCCGCCGAGGCCGCCCTCGACTGGATCCTCGCCCGCCGCCCCGAAGCCGCCTACGGCTCCATTTCCGGCAACCTGTGCTGCGACAAGAAGACCTCCGCCGTCAACGGCCTCCTCGGCCGCGGCAAGCGGGTCGTCGCCGAGGCCGTCCTGCCGCGCACCCTCGTCGAGCGCTTCCTGCACACGACGCCGGCGCGCATCGAGGCCCTCTGCTGGCACAAGAACTGGGTCGGCGGGACCCTGGCGGGGAGCCTCCGCAGCGCCAACGCCCACGCCGCCAACATGCTGCTCGCCTTCTACCTGGCGACCGGCCAGGATGCCGCCAACATCGTCGAAGGCTCGCAGTGCTTCACGATGGCCGAAACGACGGCCGACGGCGGCCTGCGCTTTTCCTGCACGCTGCCGAACCTCGTCGTAGGCACCACGGGCAACGGCAAGGACCTGCCCTTCGTCCGCGACAACCTGGAGCGCCTCGGATGCGCCGACCGCGAACGGCCCACCGGGGAGAACGCCCGGCGACTGGCGTGCATCTGCGCGGCGACGGTCCTCTGCGGCGAGCTGTCCCTGCTGGCGGCGCAGACCAACCCGGGCGAGCTCATGGCCGCCCACGTCCGGCTCGAGCGCGGCGGCCGCTAGCGCCCCGGCGCCCCCCGGACGCCCCCAGCCGCCCCCCGGCCGCCCCCCGGCCATCCCCTGGCCGCCGCCGGTTCGCCTTCCGCCCCCTCTCTCCGCACCCTCCGCGCGAAGTGAGATTATGGCAAAACATTCAAGTTTTTGCCATTTTTTTGGCTTCACTGGGAGCCTATCCGGACATCGTCCGGCGGGGGCCGCCCCCGGGCGGCCCGCGGCGCCGTCGCGCGGCGGCTATTCGACGAGCACCTCGCGCACGGCGGGCGGCACGCCCGAAACGTCCTCGAACCACAGGAGCAGATACTGGAAGGCCAGCGGCTCGTCGAACGGCATCGCGCCGAGGTCGAGCTCCATCCAGTCGCCGGCGTCCACCGCGGCGCTGTCGACCGCGACCCAGGCGCCCCAGGCCTCGGACGAGGGGGTTTCGGCGTCGAGGTCGAGGTTCGACATCGACATCGGCAGGTCGTAGGTCAGCGCCAGCGTCCAGGCCGTGCGGTCGGCCGCGCCGTGCCAGACGGTGGCGGGGTCGCCGTCGGCGGCGGGGGTGCCGTCCGTGCCGTCGCTGGCGAGGGCGCCGACGACCTGGGGCAGGCGTTCCCACTGGGCATAGAACGTGTAGGCCGTCTTGGTGCCGTTCCAGGCGCGGGCGCTGGAGCCGTCGGCGTTCCAGTAGCGGGCGCCGCCGGCCGCCTTGTTGAAGATGCCCAGGCAGCGGTAGCCCTTGCGCACCGGCATCGTGACGGCCGGCATGGCGGCGCCGTAGCGGGCGGTCGCCTTCGCGGTGCCGTTGCTGCCGCCGTTGCCCTTGATCGTGACCGTCGCGGCCTGGCCCAGCCAGCGGGCGTAGAGCGTCGTCGCGGCGGCCTTGTTCCAGTTGCGCACGGACTTCATCGCCGCCGTGTAGTATTGCGTCCCGCCGCTCTTCGCGTCGTAGTAGCCCTGGAAGGCGTAGTATTGGCGCGAAGGGGCCTTGGCCGTCGGCATCGCCTTGCCGTAGGTCGCCGTCACCTTCGCGGTGCCGTTGCTCCCGCCGTTGCGCGAAAGGGTCACCGTGTAGCCGTTGGCCTTCCAGTGCGCGTAGAGCGTCACCGAGCCGTGGTTCCAGGTGCGGGCGGACTTCATGGCCGCCGTGTAGTATTGCGTGCCCCCGCTGGCCGCGTCGTAGTAGCCCAGGAACGTGCACCCGCGCCGGACGGGCGCCGTGGCCGCGGGCATCGCCTTGCCATAGGTCGCCGTCGCCTTTTCCGTGCCGTTGCTCCCCCCGTGCATGTCGAACGTCACCGTGTATTTCCGCGCCTCCCAGTGGGCATGGAACGTGTAGTTCGCGGCCGTCCACTTCCACGTCTCGTGCATCGGGGCCATCGAAGCGTCATAGAAGCAGGTCCCGCCCGTCTTGGCGTTGTAGTAGCCCAGGAACTTGTAGCCCGTGCGCGTCGGCGCCTTGGCCGACGGCATCGCCTTGCCGAACGTCGCCGTCACGTTCGTCGTCGAGAGCTTCCCGCCGTTGGCGTTGAACGTGATCTTGCTCTTCTTGGCGGACCAGCGCGCGTAGAGGGTCGTCGCGGCCTTCTTGTCCCACGCGCGCGCAGACTTCATCGCCGACGTGTAGTATTGCGTCCCGCCCGTCGCCGTCGTGTAGAGGCCCAGGAGGCTGTAGCCGAACCGTTTCGGGGCCGTCGCCGAGGGCATCGCCTTGCCGTAGGTCGCCGTCACCTTCGCCGTGCCGTTGCTCCCGCCGTTGGCGTCGAGCGTCACCGCGTATTTCAGCGGCCAGTGCGCCCAGAAGACCCTGGCCACCTCCTGCGCCACGATCTTCGTCCCGGCGTCGTTCGGGTGCAGCCCGTCGCGCTCGTAATACTTCGACTGCCCCCCGATCGGCCCCTCCAGGTCGACGCACTGGAGGCCCTTCGACGACGCCATCGACCGCAGCTGCGCGTTCAGCTGCCTCGTCTTCCCCGCAAAGACCCCGTAGGTCCCCCCGCACTGCGGCGGATACGTCGCCAGCACCGGCGTCACGTTGCTCGCCTGGCAGATCGAGACCATCTTGCCGATCGCGTCGGTGATCTGGGCGATGGAATGCCCCTGGTGGATGTCGTTGATGCCGTAGAGGATCACCATGAACTTCGGCCGGTGCTGCCCGATGCACGTCCGCGCCCGGTCCACGTTCCGCGTCGCCGTGCTCCCCCCCACGCCGCAGTTCACGACCGTCCGCCCCGTCAGCGCGGGCAGCCGGGCCGGATACGGGTCGCACTTGCACTGCCCCCCCTGGGTGATGCTGTCGCCGAACGCCACCACCTCGTAGGACGCCGACGCCGGCAGCGCCAGCGCCGCCGACAGCGCACACCCCAAAAACCATGTCTTCCAGCTTCTCATGCTTCCGCCTTCCCGCAAAAAACGCGCGGACTATCCTCTCCCCGCCCCCGTTTGG
>JAZQOP010000056.1:0-2359 GCA_045627965.1 Kiritimatiellia bacterium
CCCGCCTTCCTCGACCTCCACGCCGCGCGCATGCGCCGCGCCATCCGCCAGGCCCGCCTCGCCGCCGACGCCGGCGAAGTCCCCGTCGGCGCCGTCCTCTACCATGGCGACACCCTCGTCGGCCAGGCCTACAACCAGACCTGCACCCTCAAGGACCCCACCGCCCACGCCGAAATGCTCGCCATCACCCAGGCCGCCGCCGCCCTCGGCGACTGGCGCCTCGCCGACTGCACCCTCTACGTCACCAAGGAACCCTGCCCCATGTGCGCCGGCGCCATCGTCCTCGCCCGCATCCCCCTCGTCGTCTGGGGCGCCAGCGACCCCCGCCGCGGCGGCGCCATCTCCCGCTTCCCCATCCTCGCCTCCCCCCACCTCAACCACCGCCCCGAACTCCTCCCCGGCATCCTCGAACCCGAGTGCGCCGAAATCCTGACCTCCTTCTTCCGCGCACGCCGCGCCGAAAACAAGAACAAGGACACCCAGCCATGAGCACCCAGACCCTGACCCTCGACGGCCACTCCTTCCGCGCCGATCGCATCGACCTGCCCGCCGGCTCCTGCCTCCTGACCATCCAGGGCTCGCGCGGCTTCCTCGCCTGCGGCTACGTCTCCCTCGACGCCGCCGAAGCCTTCGGCCACGCCCTCGCCATCGTCAAGGGCGTCAAGGACTTCGACGACATGCTCGCCGCCCCCGTCCGCGCCGCCTCCTCCGCCGCGGCCGCCCTCGGCATCTCCGAAGGCATGCCCGGACGCGACGCCCTCCTGCGCCTCGCCTGACCCCCCCGCCAAAAAAACGCCCGCCGCGCGCCTTTTTCCTTCCCTCCGCCCCCGCAATCGGCTATCGTCCCGCACGTCCGCAAAGGCAGGCGGACCCCTTTTCCCCCTCCAGCCACCAAAACCACGAGGATCCGCCATGACCCAGATTAAGCTCGGTTTGCCCAAAGGCAGTCTCCAGGAAAGCACGTTCGCCCTGATGCGCCGTGCCGGGTGGGCCTGCTCCGTCTCCAGCCGCTCCTACGTCCCCAGCGTCGACGACCCCGAAATCGCCGCACGCCTCGTCCGCCCCCAGGAAATCCCCCGCTATGTCGAACGCGGCCTCCTCGACGCCGGCCTCACCGGTTACGACTGGATCTACGAAAACGGCGCCGACGTCGTCGAAGTCGCCGAGCTCTGCTACTCCAAGGCCACCTCCAACCCCGTCCGCTGGGTCCTCGCCGTCCCCGAGGCCTCCGACATCCGTTCCGTCCAGGACCTCCAGGGCAAGCGCATCGCCACCGAGGCCGTCGGCATCGCCAAGCGCTACCTCGCCGAGCACGGCGTCCAGGCCGAAGTCGAATTCTCCTGGGGCGCCACCGAGGTCAAGGCCCCCGAGCTCGTCGACGCCATCGTCGAACTCACCGAGACCGGCTCCTCCCTCCGCGCCAACCACCTCCGCATCGTCGACACCATCCTCGTCTCCACCACCCGCCTCGTCGCCTCCAAGGAGGCCTGGGCCGACCCCGCCAAGCGCGCCAAGCTCGAGCAGATCGCCCTCCTCCTCACCGGCGCCCTCGAGGCCGAGCACAAGGTCCTGGTCAAGATGAACGCCCGCAAGGCCGACCTCCCCTCCATCACCCGCACCCTCCCCGCCTTGCACGCCCCCACCATCAACACCCTCAACGACATCAGCTGGGTCGCCATCGAGACCGTCGTCGAGGCCGGAGAGGTCCGCGACCTCGTCCCCCGCCTCAAGGCCGCTGGCGCCACCGGAATAATTGAACTTGCATTGAACAAGGTTGTGCCGTAAAGTTCGCGCCCGTTGTTCAAAGAATCCAGGAGGAAATCATGGGATCGGTTAAGAAAAAACGCCGCGTCAAGATGGCCAAGCACAAACGCCGCAAACGTCTGCGCGCGGATCGCCACAAGAAGAAGTAGCCTTCCGATACCGGCCATGCGCTGCGCATCGATCGTTCGGACGCTGGCGCTCGGCTTCGCCGTTGCCGGCTTCACGGCTGCTTGCCACACCGTGCCAAACCCACCGTCCCACGCGGACGGCGGGTTTGTTTCGTTCTCCCAGACCCTCCCCTCCGACGGCCTGCGCAGCTCCCGCGCCTTCGCCCGCTACTCCGAAGGCATCCACTTCGAAACCCACGGCCAGTTCTCCCAGGCCGAAGCCGCCTACCGCCGCGCCCTCGAGGAGGACCCCGCCTCCGACAAGCTCGCCGTCCGCATCGGCGTCAACCTCGCCGCCCAGCGCAAGATGAAGGACGCCCTCTCCTTCTCCGAGGACTTCATCGCCGCCCATCCCGACGCCCACGCCACCGCCCTCTGGCTCGCCACCGCCTACCTCGACGCCGAGGAATACGACCGCGCCGACGCCG
>JAZQOP010000057.1:0-7929 GCA_045627965.1 Kiritimatiellia bacterium
AGAATGGCGCCGGGCCACGGCGGCGCACTTGTCACGGCCAGGGCATCCTGCCAAACCGGGTCCGTCGGCCACGAGGACTGGTCGCCGAGGTAGCGATGCCCGTATTCCGTCCAGACGTTGGTCGCCGTCACGGGCCACCAGACGTTGGAGACGGCGGGGTCGATGCCGGCGGCGTATTCCGTGGCGTCGTCGACGCCGTCGCCGTCGGAGACGGGGCTGTTGGTGCTGGTGCCCAGGGCGAGCGTCTCGAAAGCGTCGTTCAGGCCGTCGCCGTCGGAGTCGCCGGCCTCGAAGGCGGCGTAGAAGCGCACGATGCCGCGTCCGGGCGGGAAGCCGCTGTCGGCCAGGACGGCCCAAAAGAGGTGAAACTTGCGCTCCATGGGCGGATTCCCTAGCACAGGCGCCGCGGATTGTCAAGCGGCCGCCGGCGAGGTGAAAGTTGTTGAAAGTTGCAGGATGTCCAGGGACACCACGCCAGGACCGCAAGGAAGAGCTTCGAAGCCGAGGCCCCCCGACGAGCGCCGCGCCTAGTCGCGCGCGTCCTCCCTTGACCAGTCGCCGTAGACCTCGCGCAGGTCCGTCAGCCAGCTTTCGTCCGCCGCCAGCTCCGCCCGGCGACCGATGCATGCGGTTTTACATCACCCGCCGCCCGAGCCGAGGCCTCCGCCGCATGCCGGCATTCGCCCCATCCCTTTTTGTCCGGTTCATGGTTGCAACTGCCCCGTGGCGGGGAAGGTTGACTTGGGCGAGAGGGGGGTGGTATGGTTTCCGTCCATGAACACGCATCCACAAAACGCTGCCGCAGGCGCGGCGGGCCAGCAGGCCGAAAAGCCGCGGCGGCCTCCCCTTTCGTTCACCTTCCGGGTCGTCATCGCGATGGCCCTGGCGGTCCTGGCCGGGTTGGCGTTCCAGTTCTGCGGGCGCGCGGACCTCGCGACGCGGTTCATCGCCCCGTGCGGGACGGTCTTTTTGAACCTGATCAAGTTCATCGTCTGCCCGCTGGTGCTGTTTTCGGTGATGTCCGGGATCGTCTCGATGGACAGCCTGAAGAAGGTGGGGATCCTCGGGCTGAAGACGGTCGCGATCTTCCTGGGGACGACGTTCGTGGCGGTCCTGGTGTCGCTGCTGGCGAGCCTGGCTGTCAAGGGGATCTTCCCCGTCCTGGGGGCGGCCGGGGCCGGGGCGGCGGGGGCGGCGGCGGAGCCCCCGCCGGCGCTTTCGCTCGGCGACATGCTGGTCGGCGTCTTTCCGTCGAACTTCGCGATGCCGTTCGTCGAAGCGAACATGCTGCAGATCATCGTAATGGCGATCTTCTTCGCGGTGGCGATCGTGCTGGCAGGGGGGGAGGCGGGGCGGCGGCTGGCGGAGGGGGTGCGGCTGCTGGACGGGCTCTGCGTGAAGACGCTGGAGATCATCATGCAGCTCTCGCCGATCGGGGTCTTCTGCCTGCTATGCCCGACGGTGGCGTCCAACGGGCTGACGGTGCTGGGCTCGCTGGCGGAGGTCCTGCTGGTGATGTATGCGTGCTACGCGGTGCACCTCCTGCTGGTCGATCCGCTGTTCGTCGCGCTGTTCTCGGGCGTCCCGTCCCGTCTGTTCCTGCGGGAGATGCTGCCGGCCGTGCTGTTCGCGTTTTCGAGCTCGTCGTCGGTGGGGACGCTGCCGGTGAACATGAAATGCGTCAGGCGGCTGGGGGTGCCGGACGACATTGCGTCGTTCGTGCTGCCGCTGGGGGCGACGATCAACATGAACGGCACGGTGATCTACCACGGGGTGTGCGCGGTCTTCGTCGCGGCCTGCTACGGGATCGACCTGTCGATCGGGCAGCTGGCCTCGATTGCGGCGACGTCGACCCTGGCCTCCGTCGGGACGGCCGGGGTGCCGGGCGCCGGGGTCGTGATGCTGGCGATGGTCCTGTCGTCGGCGGGCCTGCCGCTGGAAGGGATTGCGCTTGTCGCGGGGATCGACCGGATCTTCGACATGGGTCGGACGGTCCTGAACATTACGGGCGACGCGGCATGCGCCGTGGTCCTGTCGCCGCGGAGGCCGCGCGCCTGACGCCGGGCGAGGCCGTAGGAGGAGAACGCAGATGAAACCGCTGTCGCAACGCACCCGCACCTTCACGGACTCGGTCATCCGCCGCATGACGCGCGTTTCGCTGCGTCACGGGGCGGTCAACCTGTCGCAGGGGTTCCCGGATTTCGACCCGCCGGCGGCGCTGACGGAGGCGCTGGCGAAGGCGGCGGCGGAGGGGCCGCACCAGTATGCCATCACGTGGGGGGCGGCGGACTTCCGGGCGGCGCTCGCCGCGAAGCAGGAGCATTTTTCGGGGCAGGCGGTCGATCCCGAGACGCAGATCGTCGTGACGTGCGGCTCGACGGAGGCGATGATGGCGGCCATGATGTCGGTCGTCGACCCGGGCGACAAGGTGGCGGTCTTTTCGCCGTTCTACGAGAATTACGGGGCGGACACGATCCTGTGCGGGGCGGAGCCGGTCTACGTGCCGCTGGCGCCGCCAGACTTCGGCTTTGACCCGGGGCGCCTGGAGGAGGCCTTCCGGGCGGGGGCGAAGGCCCTGGTGCTGTGCAACCCGTCGAATCCGTGCGGGAAGGTCTTCACGCGGGCGGAACTGGAGATCATCGCGGAGCTGGCGCGGAAATACGATGCCTACGTGATCACGGACGAGGTCTACGAGCACATCGTCTACGAGCCGCACCGGCACACCTACCTGGCGACGCTGCCGGGGATGGCGGAGCGGACGCTGTGCTGCTCGTCGCTGTCCAAGACCTATTCGGTCACGGGGTGGCGGCTCGGCTACGTCATCGCGTCGCCCGAGGTGGTCGAGACGGTCCGGAAGGTGCACGACTTCCTGACGGTGGGGGCGGCGGCGCCCCTGCAGGCCGCCGCGGTCGCGGGGCTCCGGCTCGGCGATGCCTACTACCGGGAGCTCGCCGCGGCCTACGCCGCCAAGCGCAAGCTCTTCCTGGACGGGCTGGACCGGCTCGGCATCGCCCACACGGTCCCGCAGGGCGCCTACTACGTGATGCTGGACATCGGCGAATACGGCTACGAGAGCGACCTGGCGTTCTGCGAGGACCTCGCGGCCAAGGTCGGCGTGGGGGCGGTGCCCGGGTCGAGCTTCTTCCGCGAGCCGGTCCGGCATCTCGTCCGGCTCCATTTTGCCAAGCGAGAGGAGACGCTCCTGGAGGCGCTGGACCGCCTTGGCGGCATGAAGGCCAAGATGCGGAAATAGCGGCCAGGAAGGGCAGGTGCGGCAATGGGAACGGAAAGCAGGAACCGGGAGTTCACGTGGGTTTCGGTGGGGTTCGGGCTGCTGCTGGCGGTGGTCTTCGGGGCGGCGAACGCCTATCTCGGGCTCAAGGCGGGGATGACGGTCTCGGCGTCGATCCCGGCGGCCGTCATCTCGATGTGCGTCCTGCGCTACGTCTTCCGGCGCGGCGGGCTGCTCGAATCGAACCTGGTGCAGACGATCGGGTCCGCGGGGGAGTCCATCGCGTCGGGCGCGGTCTTCACGCTGCCGGCGATCTTCCTGTGGCAGGCCGAAGGGCGTTGCGACGGGCCGGGCATCCTCGAGATGACGCTCGTTTCGCTGGTCGGCGGCGTCCTGGGCGTCCTGTTCATGATTCCACTGCGCAAGACGATGATCGCGATCGACGACCCGAAGCTCGTCTTCCCGGAAGGGCGCGCCTGCGCCGAGGTCCTCAAGGCCGGCGAGGAACGCGGCGGGGCGCGGAAGGTGTTCGCGGGCCTTGGCTTCGGGTTCCTGTATTCGGTGGCGCTCGACGGGCTGAAGATCGTCGCGGCGCCCTTGCAGAAGACCTTCTCGTTCGGCGGGTCGGTCGGGTTTGCGCCGTCGCCGGCGCTGGCGGGCGTGGGCTACATCGTCGGCTTGAAGGCGGGGGCAATGATCTTCGCGGGCACGTTCCTTTCCAGGATGGTCCTGGTGCCGGCCTATTGCGCCTGGGGGGGCGGCCAGGCCGACGCCGTCTGGGCGGGACAGGTCAAATACGTCGCGGTCGGGGCGATTGCGGCGGCGGGGGTGATTTCGCTCTTGCACGCGATCGTGCCGCTGGCGCGGTCGCTGAGGCGTCCTGCGGGGCGTCCTGCCGGCGCCGCGGAGGAACGCGGCAGGCGCGACCTGGGGCGCGGCACGATCCTGTGCGGCATCGCGGCGGTCCTGGTGCTGGCGGTGGCGTCGCCGGTCGTGCCGGTCGGGATCGGCGGGGCGGCGCTGATCGTCGTCTTCGGGTTTTTCTTTTCGGTGGTGGCGGTCCGAGTGACGGCCATCGTCGGCTCGTCCAACAGCCCGATTTCGGGCATGACGATCGCGACGCTGCTGGCCGTGACCGCGCTGATGAAGTTCGCGGGCGGCTCGGGGATGGCGACGATGGTCGGCGCCATCGCCATCGGATCGGTCATCTGCCAGGTTACGGCAATTTCGGGCGACACGGCGCAGGACCTGAAGACGGGGCACCTGCTCGGGGCGACGCCGAGGTGGCAGCAGATCGGCGAGCTGCTCGGCGTGGCGGTCTCGTCGATGACGATCGGCATCGTGCTCCGGCTGTTCCACGCCGCGTGGACGTTCGGCGGCGACCAGCTGTCCGCGCCGCAGGCGGCCCTCATGAAGACGGTCGTGGAAGGCGTGATGGAGGGGGGGCTGCCCTGGGGAAGCGTCGCGATCGGGGCGGCCCTCGCGACGGGGGTCTCCTTCTGCCGGATTCCGGCGATGCCGTTCGCCCTCGGCATGTATCTGCCGATGACGACGACCGCCGCGGTCGTCCTGGGCGGGCTGGTCCGCTGGGCGTCGGAGCGTCGGGGCCGACCGGAAGCCGGGACGCTCTTTTCGGCGGGCCTGGTGGCCGGCGAGGGCTTTGCGGGGCTGAGCCTCGCGGTGGCGACGGTCTTCGGGCTGGCGGCGGGCGAACCCGTTTGGGCGTCGCCGTGGGGTGTCCTGGGGGCGGGGGCCCTGCTCTTCGGCGTCTTGTCGGCCTCCGCCGCCGGCAGGCGCCAGCCCTAGGGCCGCGGCGGACGCGGACGCGCCCCGCAACGCCGTTTTTGCTGGAAGCGGAGGCGCCCCTGAGCTATGCTTCCCGGGACGTCGGTGCGCCCGCCCCCCCTCCCCCCCCGCCCTCCGCGCCCGGCCTACAGGAGATTTCCCATGACACTGAAAGAATCCCTCGAACATTCCGTCCAGAAAGCCCCGGGCAAGACACTCTTGCGCTACAAACGCGGCGGCAAGTGGATCGAGATGAGCTATGCCCAGTTCCTGGAGAAGGTGCGCGTCGCGGCCGAGTTCCTCTACCGGGCCTGCCACGTCCGCGCCTCCGACCGCGTCATGCTGATGGCGGCGAACTCGCCGGAGTGGTGCATCGCGCACTACGGCATCACGGGCATCGGGGCCACGGCCGTCCATGCCGACCCGCACCTCCGCGAACAGGAGGTCACCCACATCCTCAACGATTCCGGGGCCACCGTCGTCATCGCCGACCTCGCCTCCTACTCCCTGCTCAAGGAAATCGAGGACCGCTGCCCCTCCCTGCGGCACGTCGTCCTGATCAACCTGCGCGGCCGCGAAATGCTCATGGACGACTCCACGCGCGTCCAGTATCGCGAGTTCGACAAGCTGATGGCCGCGCACGCCAAGGCCGCCCAGGAGCGCGGCGCCGCCTACGACCGCGTCCATCCCAAGGACTCCGACATCGCCGTCTTCCTCTACACCTCGGGCACGACCGGCCGCCAGAAGGGCGCCATGCTCTCGCACGAGAACTTCCTCGGCAACTTCCGCTCGCTCGACGCGGCCATCGACATCCTGCCCGACGACAACTTCCTCGTCATCCTGCCGCTCTTCCACGCCTTCGCCTTCACCACGTCGCTCGTCACGCCGATCGCCTCCGGCACCGAGATTTCGCTCGTCGAATCCCTGCGGACGATCTCCGAGAACATCCGCGACACGCACCCCACCATCCTGCTCGCCGTCCCGCTGCTCCTGGAAAAGATGCGCGACAAGGCGATGGCCTCGATCCGGTCCAACAAGTTCGCCTCCGTCCTGTGGAAGCTGGGCCTGCGGGCGCCGATCCGCAAGAAGGTCGCCGAATCGCTGGGCGGGCGCATCCGCCTGATCGTCTCGGGCGGCGCGCCGATCGACCCGAAGGTCCTCGAGGACTTCGACTCGCTCGGGCTGCACCCCCGCGAGGGCTACGGGCTGACCGAATGCGCGCCGGTGCTGACGCTTTCGCCCTACACGGAGCCGCCGCGCAAGGGGTCCTGCGGCAAGGTGCTGCCCTTTGTCGAGATGACGGTCCTCGACCCGAACGACGAGGGCGTCGGCGTGCTGGCCGCGAAAGGGCCGAACGTCATGAAGGGCTACTACAACAACCCCGCCGCCACGAGCGAGGTCTTCCGCGACGGATGGTTCCTCACCGGCGACCTGGGCTACATGGACAAGGACAACTTCGTCTACATCACGGGGCGCGCCAAGTCACTCATCGTCAACCGCGAAGGCAAGAACATCTATCCCGAAGAGGTCGAGACCCAGATCAACCGCTCCCCCTACATCCGCGAGTGCGTCGTCCTCGGCTACCACGAGCAGGGGCAGGCCGTCGGCGAACACGTCGGCATCATCGTCGTGCCCGACGAGGACGCCATCGCCGACAAGGAGAAGGCGGACGGCCGCAAGTATTCCGAGTCCGACATCGTCGCCCTCCTGCGCTCCGAGGTCAAGGCGATGGCCGAAAACGTGGCCAACTACAAGCGTCCGCGCCGCATCCAGGTCCGCTGGGAGGAGTTCAACAAGACCTCCACCGGCAAGATCAAGCGCTACCTCTACCAGATGGACGCCGCCGAGGTCTAGGCCGTGGACGCCTACCGCGAACAGATTTCGCGCTCCGACGCCGAGTTCGAGAAGACCCTACGCCCCGGCCAGTTCGCCGACTTCATCGGCCAGGAGAAGATCCGCGAGCGCCTGGAACTGAGCGTTTCCGCCGCCAAGGCCCGCGGCGACGTCATGGATCACGTCCTGCTCTGCGGGCCGCCCGGGCTGGGCAAGACGACGATGGCCTACATCATCGGCAACGCCATGGGCTCCAACGTCAAGGCCACCTCGGGCCCCATCCTCGCCAAGCCGGCGGACCTCGCCGGCATGCTCACCAACCTCGAGAAGGGCGACGTCCTCTTCATCGACGAAATCCACCGCATCCAGAAGAACGTCGAGGAATACCTCTACTCCGCGATGGAGGACTTCGCGATCGACATCGTCCTCGACCAGGGCGTCAACGCGCGCTCGGTGCGCCTCAACCTGCCGCGCTTCACGCTCGTCGGCGCCACCACCCGCAGCGGGCTGCTCTCCGCCCCCATGCGCTCCCGCTTCGGCCTCACCAACCGCCTCGACTACTACACGCCCGACGAGCTCGCGCGCGTCGTCGTCCGCTCCGCCGCCATCCTGGGCGTCGAGATCGACCCCGGCGGGGCCACCGAGATCGCCATGCGCTCGCGCGGCACCCCGCGCATCGCCAACAACCTCCTCCGCTGGGTCCGCGACTACGCCCAGGTCAAGGCCGGCAACCACATCACCCAGCCCGTCGCCGACGCCGCCCTCGAAATGCTCGACGTCGACCGCCACGGCCTCGACGAGATGGACAAGCGGATTCTCGAGACCATCCTCCAGCGCTTCGGCGGAGGTCCGGTCGGGCTCAACAACATCGCCGTCTCGGTCGGCGAGGAGCCCGGGACCCTCGAGGAGGTCTACGAGCCCTACCTCATCCAGCAGGGCTGGATCGCCCGCACCCCGCAGGGCCGCGTCGCCACCCAGAAGGCCGCCGAGCACTTCCACGCCGGCGCCCCCGGCATCCGCCAGGGCCGCCTCGACGTCTGAGGCCCCCGCCTTGACCGCCCCCGCCCCCCAGCCGCCCT
>JAZQOP010000058.1:0-6174 GCA_045627965.1 Kiritimatiellia bacterium
GCGCCGAGGAGGAGGGCGGGGGCGGGGTCGCCCGAGGCGCCGACCGTGCGGGCGAGGGGCTCGCCGATGCCGACGACGGGGGTGGCCAGCCATTCGGCGAAGGTGGGGGCCATGCCGTCGGCGAGGGTGGTGGCGGAGACGGTCTCGGCCCAGGTGGTCTCCCAGCCGTCGCCCTGGGCCTTGACGGTGACGTAGTAGGTGGTCTCGCGGTCGAGTCCGGAGACGATGGCGGCGGGGTCGCCGGGGGCGACGGAGCAGGGATAGCCCGGGACGTCGACGGAGGCCTCGGCGTCGAGCTCGAGGGAGAGGTCGTAGAGGAGGGCCGTGGAGCGCGTGGAGGTGTTGCGGAGGCGCAGGACGACGTTGGTCGGCAGGGCCTGCGGCCATTCGTAGGCGAACTCGACGACGGACGCCACCGGGACGAAGGTCGCGACGTCGGCGAACGTGGCGCCGCCGTCGTCGGAGAGCTGGAGGGCGAGGGCGGCGGAGTTGCCGGAGCCGCGCTTGGCGTTGATGGCGACGGA
This sequence comes from Kiritimatiellia bacterium, assembly GCA_045627965.1. Taxonomy (GTDB): domain Bacteria; phylum Verrucomicrobiota; class Kiritimatiellia; order CAIQIC01; family Lenti-01; genus RGIG3636. Next base: position 525 of record JAZQOP010000058.1, read on the forward strand.
GCGGATGCCGTCGAAGGGCGGGAAGACGAGGGTGCCGTTGGTGTAGGCGGAGGTGGCGCCCGGGCGGGTGTCGCCGCGGTAGTAGAAGTTGAGGGCGCCGGCGCTGCCGATGCCGGACTCCCGGTTGTCCGGGGCGACGGAGATGCCGCTGTAGCGCCAGATGCCGTTGGAGGTGGCCTGCGTGGCGGTGGCGAAGGAGTGCGAGGCGGCCGCCCAGTCGGAGAAGTCCTCGACGATGGTGGCGGACCCGCCGCCGAGGGCGACGGTGTGGACGTCGAGCAGGTAGTTCGTCGCGCCCTCGACGGGGTCCCAGGCCGCCAGGAAGGAGTCGGTCGCCAGGGCGGAGATGGAGAGGGCGGGGGTCGGCGGGTCGTCGGTGGTGAAGGTCATGGTGCCGGAGACGGCCTTGCCGGCGCGGAGGCGCCAGTAGTAGAGGGTCGAGGGTCGGAGGCCGTCGATGTAGGCCATGACGGGGACGGGATTGGTGCCGGCGAGGGGGGATTCGTCGGCGAGGACCTTGTTGCCGAAGGAGGAGGAGGTCCCGTATTCGAACTGGACGGCGACGGGCTCGTCGTCGGCCCACGGGACGACCGTGCCCGAGAGGATGGCCGAGGCGTGCGTGGCCAGCGAGGCCTCCGCGACGGCCTCGGGGTCGCGGATGAACGGCTTGACGACGACCGACCCGGGGAAGCGGAAGGTGGCGGCGCGGATGTCGTTGGTGCCGAGGACGCGGACGACGGCGCCGTAGGTGCCGACCTCGACGGGGGCGTCGAAGGACTCGCCGGCGGCGTTGGTGTAGGCGACGGTCCAGGCGGCGCGGTCGGGCAGGACGGAGAACGTGTTGGTGTGGGGCAGGCCGTCGTAGGCGACGAGGAGCGAGTCGTTGATGTCGACGTCGGGGTCGGTGAGGATGTTGGCGGTGACGAGGATGTTGTCGATGTCGACGCGCCGGTTGGCGCCGCCGCCGTCGGTGCGGAGGCGGAAATGGACGTCCTCGGCGATGCCCAGGCCGGCCAGCTGGGCGTGGGCGAGGGCGGAGGCCCCGGCAGTGGGGACGCGTGCGATTTCGAGCCACGTGGCGCCGTCGTGGGAGATTTCGGCGAGGATGTCGGGGGTGGCGGAGTCGTTGCCGTAGGGGGCGTAGAAGAAGGCGAGGGAGGAGATGCCGTTGGAGAGGGTGCCGACGAGGGTGATGGCGCCGTTGGTGCGGGCGCGCATGGCGCGGTTGGCGATCTTGCGGTCGGCGTCGTCGGAGAAGGAGCCGGCCTCCGAGAGGGTCCACAGGCGGCCGCTTTCGGCGAAGGTGGTCCCTGCGTAGCTGTTGGCGGCGACGTTCTCGAAGGTGACCCAGAAGGTCTCGACGGAGGTGTCGACGGCCTCGGGGTCGTAGTCGGGGTCGCAGGCGTCGCCGATGCCGTCGCCGTCGGAGTCCAGCTGCATGGGGTTGGGCTCGGTGGGGCAGTTGTCGATCTCGTTGGGGATGCCGTCGCCGTCGATGTCGGGGTCGCAGGCGTCGCCGACGCCGTCGCCGTCGATGTCGGCCTGGGCGGCGTTGGGGACGCGTGGGCAGTTGTCCTCGTCGTCGAGGAGGGCGTCGGCGTCGGAGTCGACGCGCGCGATGCGGAGGGCGCCGGAGGACTGGCGTGCGTTGAGCGCGCCGGGGGTGGCGGCGGCGCGGGACCAGCCGTTGGAGTCGAGGAGGGCGTCGTCGGCGCGGCCGGTCAGGACCCAGTCGGGGGCCTGGAAGGAGTGGGCGGCGGTGAAGGAGCGGACGCCGAGGTTGTGGAGGTAGGCGGGGGAGCCGAGGGCGACGTTGGTGTAGACGTTCCCGGGGTCGTCGGTGCACGTGTCGAAGGTGTCGGCGGTGGAGGAGAGCCAGACGACGGCGTCGAGGACGTTGGAGGCGGCGTCGTAGAGGACGAGGGCGTGGGGGCCGCCGTAGAGCATGGAGGAGGCGTTGGCCTTGTTGGTGACGAAGAGGTCGGCGTCGGGGACCGTGGAGGTGGCGCCGTCGCCGGACTGGGCGAGGACGAGGAAGCCGAGCGCGTTGCCCCATTCGTCGGTGGCGGGGTCGGACGGGATGGCGGCGTTGGCGGGGAAGCGGTAGGTCCAGACGGGGCCGTCGAGCGATTCGGCGCCCCGGTAGTGGGCGATGGAATGCCCGGCGAGGCTCTTGCCCGCGTTGCCGACGAGCTCGATGAACTGGTTCGAGGAGACGGCGACCTCGTTGAACAGCACCGCGTCGAGCTTGCCGGCGGCGTTCGTCATGCCCGGGAAGATGTGGTCTTGCTGGGCGGAATAGACCGGGGAGAGGTCGCCGGCGCCGTCGAAGGAGGCCTCGACGAGGTAGGAGAGGGCGTCGCCGGGCGCGCAGGCGACGGAGAGCAGCGGGGTGGACCACAGCGCGGTGCCGGCCGCGTTGGCCAGGACGGCGTTGGTGTCCCAGGCGACGCCGTTGACGGAGAACCAGGCGCGCAGGACGAGGTTCGACGCGACGGCGTTGGGGGTGGCGACGGCCTGGATGCGGAAGGCGTCCCCGGCGCGCGGGGCGGCCGGCGAAAGGGCGACGTCGGTGAGGAGGACGTCGGCCAGCTCGACGGCGACGTGGCGGCCCGGCGTGGCGGCGGCGTCGGCGGGGGCGGCAATGTCCCACTCGGCGGCGCTCCAGGCGGCGGTCGGTTCCGAGACGCCGGGCCTGCGGGCGGCGGCGGACCCGGGATAGGCCCAGGGGCGGGCGGCGCCGTCGACGCCGATGGCCCCGTAGATGTCCAGGATGGTGCCTTCGGCGTTCTTGAGGACGACGGCGTCGTTGCCGTCGAGGCGCTTGAGGCCGGAGGCGATGGCGTCGGGGGCGTGGTCCCAGGTGCCGGACCAGACGTTGGAGGAGCCGATGGTGTAGGCGGCGACCCAGTAGGCGGCCCCCGCCGGGATCGACCCGGACAGGGGGATGGAGAGGCCGCTGGCCGTCGCGCCGTCGAAGTAGGCCTCGATGCGGTAGCCGTCGATGTCGAGCGCGGCGGCGCCGGTGTTGGCGATCTCGACATAGTTGGCGGTGTTGGTCCCGGCGCAGTGGACGACTTCGGAGAGGATGGCGACGGGGGTGAGGCCCGCGACGGCGTCGATCATGTTGAAGTCGCCGAAGACCATCAGGTGGTCGAGGCCGTCCTTGTCCTCCGCGAGGGTGGAGCCGTAGGCGAGGGTGGAGAGCCAGGGGCCGGGCTTGTCGAGGCCGGCGGAGCCGTCGGCGCGGTCGTTGGCGGCCCAGTAGACCTCGCACCGGGGGGCCCCGTAGGCCGAGTGGCGGATTTCGTCGCTGAAGAGGATGTAGTCGAGCTTGTGCTGCGAGGAGGACGAGGGATAGGTGCAGCCGTCGAGGTCGGCTTCGAGGCCCGTGCGGTAGGTGTTGGTCACGGGCTGGAGGTCGAGGAAGCGTTCGTCGGGATAGAGCTGGTAGGGCAGGATGAAATCGGTGTTGGTCGACCACGGGAAGTCGCTGCCCAGGTGGAACCACGACCCGAAGAGCGTGCCGGCGGCGAGGCGCTCGCTGTAGTAGGAATAGGTGAAGGACTCCTGCTGGCCGGCGCCGCACCAGCCGGTCGAGTTTTCGTTGAAGTCGCCCATGATGACATATTCCGTGTCGTCGGGCAGGCTGGCGTTCATGCGCTCGATGTATTCGCGGATGCGGTAGGCGTTCATGGCGCGCCACAGGCGGTTCATCTTTTCGGTCGTGCCGGGGTGCGTGTGGACGACGAAGACGTGGAGCGGATTGAGGGCCCCCGGCACCTCGATGGTCGCGTGGATCGGCCAGCGCTTGATCTCCGCCGCGTCGGGATCCACCGCGTTTTCCTTGACGAGCGTCGCGGAGGAGATCGGGAACTTCGAGATGACGCCCTGGCGGTAGCTCCCGGCGTTCATGGCCTCGGTGGAGAGGGCGTAGTAGGGGTAGCCGAGCAGGGCGGCCAGCTCGGGCAGCGTCGTGGCGTCGTGGTTGTTCAGCTCGGCGAAACCGACGATGTCCGGGTCGACGCGCCGGATCGAATCGACGACCTGCCAGTAGTCGTCGCGCCGCGACGCAGCCGCCTCCGCCGAGTTGCTCCCCGTGTCGAGCCCGTTCAGCACGTTGTAGGTCGCGATGCGCACCTGGACCGCCTGGGCAACGGATGCAACGGCCACCAGGACGGCGGCCAGGACGGTCTGGAAACGGGCTTTCTTTTGCATCGCGCCCCCATTCTAGCCGATGTCGGCGGAAATGGACAGTTGGAAAGCCCCGGCCGGGTGGAACGTTTTTACGCCGGATGCCCCGCCGGAACGCTGCCTGCCCGGCCAGCCGCCATTCAGATTCCTCCCGTCCGTCGCCCGCCCGCCGCGCCGCCGATCGGCCGCTTTCCGGCCGACCTGCGCGCCTCTTGCGCCGCGCCGCGGGCCGCCAGAAGCGGCCGGAGCCGCCTGGGGGGGCGGCGCGGCCTTTGAGGGGCCTTTTTGAGGCCTTTGCGAGGCGATTCGGGCGCGTCGGCGGGCGGAATGCTCGCCTGGAGGGGGCCGGAAACATGTTTCCATTCAATGGAAGCGTGTTTTTGGCGGTTTTGGGGGCTTTTCGAGGAATGCAGTGGCCCGTTGGAGTCGGGTGGGAGGACGGCATTTGCTAGGGCCCGATCTCCGCGCGGGGCGTATTCGGCAAGGATTGCGGGCGCGCAAGGCTGCCGAATGGGGGCCAAAGGGCAGGCATTCGGGCGAAATGTTCAGGATTTCGCTGTTTTTGCGGTTTTGGGGGGCTTTTCTCCGTGTCGCGTCGCTGGATTTCCTCCTTTCCGTGATGGGGTGCGTTGGGCGGGATGTCAGGTTTTTCGGCCCGTCCGGCGTCCGCGGCCTGGGCCTTGCGGGGGCCGGGAAGGGGAGGCGGGACGGGCCGAGCGGGAGGGGCGTCAGCGTCCGAAGACGATGGGGGAAAGCTGCTGCTGGAGGAGGAGGGCGAGGCCGTAGGCTTCGGGATCGGAGAGGAGGATGCGGCAGCGGAGGGGCTGGGCGGAATCGTCGGCGGTTTTGGGCTTGCGGGAGAATTCGAGGAGGAAGCCGGTCCAGGGGGCCTCGTCCTTGCGGGAGAGGCTGATGAAGGTGCGGGCGGCGGCGCCCTCGTGGAGGAGGCCTTTGCCGTTGTTGCCGAGGGCGTCGGCGCGGCGGGCGAGGACGGTCAGGATCTGGCAGATGTCGGAGAAGTCGAGCTTGACGGTGATCTTGTCGTTCCAGGCGAAGGAGGCGGCGGCGCCGTTGGCGGCGGGGGACTTCTGGGGGGCGAGGGCGGCGAAGATGGCGCCGTCGCGTTCGGAGGTGGCGGGGCGGACTTCGATGGAGAGGGCCGAGCCGGTGCCTTTTGCGTTCTGGTGGTAGAGGGTGAACTTGGGGGCGTAGGTGCGGGCGGGGAGGGGGGAGGTGGTGGCGGGGGCTTCGAGGATGTCGATGTCGTTCATGGCGTTGTCTTTCTGTTGTTTTTGGGGCTTGTCTTGGGGAACGTCCACGTTGGCGTGAACATCTGTTTGTGAAAATATCCTGCACGAACGTTCCTGTCAAGCGCCAAAATGCAAACGGAGGTTCTTTTTTTTGGGCGGAGCGGCGGTCGGTGGCGCTTTTTGGGGCGGAAATGGGCGGAAATGGG
>JAZQOP010000059.1:0-4550 GCA_045627965.1 Kiritimatiellia bacterium
GGGGATGGAGGTGACGTCGCGGGTTTCGATGCGCCAGCCGTCGCGGGCGACAAGCCGCTTCATGCTGTCGAGGGTGTAGAAGTGGAGGGCCTGCTCGTCGAGGATGCCGCGGTGATGGAGGGGGAAGGAGCCGAAGAGGATGCGGAGGCGGGTGCGGAGGTTGACGAAGTTGGGGAGGGCGACGACGAGGAGGCCGTCCTTCTTGATATGGGGCTTGAGGCGGGAGAGGAGGTCCTCGGGGCGGCGGAGGTAGTGGAGGATGTCGGCGGCAAGGATGACGTCGTAGCGGCCGTACAGGGGGATTTCGGAAAAGCGGTCGAGGTCGGCAAGGTAGGCGTGGTCGAAGAGGTCGCGGGTGGCGTCGACGGCGCGCGGATCGGAGTCGATGCCGTCGATGTGGCATCCCTTTTCCTTGAGGACGGAGGCGATGGCGGCGCATCCGAAGCCGAGGTCGAGGATGCGGGCGCCGCCGAGGGGGTGCTTTTCGAGGTGCTTGAGGATGAGGGAGTGCGAGGAGTAGGGGTCGGAGAGCTTGCGGGCGTCCTGGGGGACGCGCGGGACGAGGTCGTAGCGGTTGAGGTGGATGACGTGCCAGCGGTGGAGGCGGTAGAGGAGGGCGCTCCAGATGCAGTTGAGGCCGTAGGAGATGCCGTTGACGTGGCAGACCTCGTCGCCGTAGCGGGTGGGGATGGGGAATTCGACGATCTTGCTCCCGGCCTCGTGCGCCTGGAAGAGGATGTGGGTGTCGAAATGCCATTCGTCGCTGTCCTCCCAGAGGGGGATGCGGCGGAGGAAGCGCGTGGAATAGCCGCGGTAGCCGGAATGGAACTCGCTCATGTGCATGCCGGAGAGGAGGTTCTCGATGCCGGTCAGGAAGATGTTGGAGACGAACTTGTACTTGGGCATGCCGCCCTTGAGGGCGTCCTTGCGGTTGATCATGCGCGAGCCGATGACGACGTCGGCGTCCTCCTCGACGAGCGGGCGGAACATTTCGGGGAGGAGCTCGGGGGCGTATTGGCCGTCGCCGTGGAGCATGACGACGGCGTCGAGGCCGTTGTCGATGGCATACTGGTAGCCGAACTTCTGGTTGCCGCCGTAGCGCCGGTTGGTGCGGTTGCGGAAGACGCGGAGCTTCTGGTAGGGGTCCGGGTAGGCGAGGGCCGCCCGCGTGGTCTCGTCGGTGGAGCAGTCGTCGACGACGTAGACGACCTCGACGGCGCGCCAGACATCGTCGGATATGCGCGAAAGCGTCTCCTGGATCAGCTTTTCCGCGTTGAAGGAGATGACGAAGATGCCCAGGCGTTTCCCGCGGGCGTCGAAGGGGTGGGCATCGGTGGTGTTCATGGCAGGCGAAGGATGACGGACGGGACGCGAGTTGTCAATGAAAAAACAAAAAATGACATAGTTATGTGCCACGAAACTCAAAAATGTCGTTTTTTGGGTGCGGCGGAGGCGCTCGAAGGGGGGATGCCCGTCGAGCCGGGCCCCAGCAGGAGGCGGGAGGGGCGAAATGTGAAAAAACCGAACATTTTTTCGTAAAATGGAGTGCCTTGGGAGAGGCGGCCTGGGTGGGGGAGGGGGTGGAATCGGGGCGGGCGCGCTTGCAAAAAACAATATAAAAATTAGAAAAACAAGACAAAAAATCTTTTTCTATTGCCGCCAGGAGGGGCGTTTGGGTAGAATTGACCCATTCCTGTTGATTCCATGCAGGGGGCCGACCGGGCGAGCGCGTGACGTTTTGCCTTGTTGGACGGGGGGATGCAAGGAGTGGCAGGACTTGGTGGCCTACATGCGAGTGTTGCGATAGCGGGAAGATGCGAAAACGTTTTAGCCCATTGCGGATCGGAAAGACGATGACGATTCGGATGCGAGGGGCGGCAGGGGGGGCATTCGATGGGGCGACCGGTTTGGGCGGCGTGCGCGGGCATGGCCGACGAAGCGAAGGAGGACGAAGATGAAATGCACGGAAGGACAGACGACGGGTCGCGGGCTGGCGCCGATGGCGCTGGCGGGATTGCTGGCGGCGGCATGCCTCTTGCCGATGGAGGCCCTGGCCTACGACGCGGGTGCGACGGTCCACGCCGTGGGCGACGTCGGAGGGCTGTATGATTCGTTCGTGGAGATCAACGCCGACGGCATCGCCGTGGAGAACTATGTCTATGACGAGTCCGACACGAGCCGGATGGTCGAGGTGGCGCCGGGGACGGCCACGTCGATGACGGCGCTCAAGGCGGCGCACGGGCTGCCGCCGCCGCCGGTGGACGACGACTGGGACGTGCCGAAGAGCAAGACGGCGGACGAGGAGCTGGTGTATGCCGACGAGGACGTGCAGGAGGGGAAGGTCGTCGGGATCACGCTGCAGCTGCCGGCGAAGGAATATGTGCGGAACATCGACGTGGTGTTCGTGATGGACCGGTCGTCGTCGGCGGGCGGGGCGTCGGCGTTCGCGACGAACGCGTGTGCGCTGCTGGACATCCTGGGCGAAAAGGCGCGGGACGAGGGGGTGAACGTGCGCGTCGGCGTGGTGAAGTATCGCGGGAAGGCCTACGACATGTCGAAGGCGGTGACGCAGGAGATGGCGGGGCACGCGCCCGACCTGTCGGGCTACGGGCCGCACGAGGGGATGCTGCTGCTGGCGGATGACGAGACCTCGACGCTGGCGCAGAAGATCGCCATTCTGAAGGAAGGCGTGAAGCTGGACAAGAGCAACTGGTTCTTCACCTACGGCCACGAGGAGCCGGCGGGCACCGGGTCGAACATCCATGGCGGCCTGCAGATGGGCAAGGCGTGGCTGGACGCCGACACGGAGACGGCGGCGAGCGACAAGTTCCTGATCGTCTACACCGACGGGCTGGGCTACCTGTGGGCCGCCCCCGACGGGACGCCGCGCACGACCTATTCGCAGTTCGCGCTGGATAACGCCATCAACGTCCTGGGCTACGGGCCGAGCAGCTTCCGGTCGGCGAACGGGATGCCGAACGCCGACCAGCGCGTCGCCCAGAACAAGTACTACGAGGACGGCAGCGACTGGATCCCGGCGGGCATCGACGTGGAACGCTTCGGCCCGGCGTTCGTGGGCGGCGCGAGCCTGGTGCCGAACATGGAGGCGCTGCTGGCCTCGGCCAATCCGGAGCTGACGGGCGACGGGCCGTACCAGGTCGACACGCTGTTCGAGGGCTTCGCCTTTTCGATCGCGACGAACGATTCGACCGCGCCGATCCGGGCGCATCCCATCGAGAATGCCACGGCGGCGAACGGGTTTGCCGCGGACCGGATGGCCCCCTACCGGACGTACTACGAGCCCGACCCGGCGGCGTGCAAGGACGTGCCGTACCTGGAATCGACGCCCTACGTGGTGGTCGAGCAGGGCGGCAAGTACTACTACGCGAACGTGGACCACGGCGACGGGACCTACTCGTATGACGCGGACCGGCCGGACGGCATGGCGAACTACTTCGTCAACAGCAATTTCTTCATGCTGCACCCGACGAGCATCGAGAAGGGCGTCTACATGCTGGGCAAGGCCTACGAGGATGCGCTGTCCCGCGGCTACCACTGCGCGCTGTTCTGGGAGAACAACACGGCGAACAACCGCCAGTTTGTCATGGGCGAGGCGTTCAAGCAGTGGGCGCGCGAGAAGAGCGAATACGAGTGCCAGGTGGGCGCGAGCGCGGCGGACATCACGGCCGTTTTCGCGAAGATGAACACGGCGATGGCCTACCTCCTGGCGCGCGGCACGGTCAGCGACGAGATCCCGGGCTATTTCGAGCTGGTGATGGATGGCGAAGGCGAGCCCGGCAGCGAGCGGCCGTTCATGGTCTGCCTGGACGGCGCGGCGCAGCAGGTCGTCCACGTGCCCGGCACGATGACGTGGTCGTTCGGGACGCCGAACGAAAGCAACGAGTATCCGTACGTGGTGACCTACGAGCCGCGGACGAGCACGACGGAACGGTGCAGCTCGCGCTTCGTCTGGGCCATCAACGTGCCGGTGGAGAAGGCCGCCCCCGTGCAGCTGTGCTACAAGCTGGGGCTGACGGACGTCGACTGGGCGCTGGAGGTCGCCCGGGACGGCGACGGGAAGATCCCGACCAACGGCGACACGACGCTGGCCTGTTCCGACAGCAACGGACGGCGGCACGCGACGCGCTTCGAGGTGCCGGACGTCGGCGCGGTCACGACGAACAGCTCGGTGACCTACGTCTGGTCGGGGCCGGTCCCGCCGGGCCACTCGGTGCCGGTGGACACGAACCTCTACCCGATCTACGGCCCGTTCCCGGCCGATACGAACTACACGGCATCGACGGTGGTCGACGGGACCTACGAGTTCAGCGGCTGGAGCGACCCGTCGACGGACGTCATGCTGCCGGGCGGCGTGGTCCTTTCGGGCACGTGGACGCGCGTCGTCAGCGAGCCGATCTTTGCGGCGCGGATGCGGTGGACGCCTGAAGTCGCCGACGCCTCCGGCCTCTTCTACGGGCGCCTGGACCTCAACCTGCTGGGCGGCAACCCGGCCCTCGTCTCGAACGCGTGGTTCGTCTATGCGGACCGCG
>JAZQOP010000060.1:0-5481 GCA_045627965.1 Kiritimatiellia bacterium
CGGCCCTCGCATGGCAGCCGAATCCCCATCTTTTTCACGGCATTCGGTAGGGCCCGCTCTCCGAGCGGGCCGCCTTTGCCTCCGCTTGCGGCCCTCGCATGGCAGCCGAATCCCCATCTTTTTCACGGCATTCGGTAGGGCCCGCTCTCCGAGCGGGCCGCCTTCGCCCCCGATTGCGTCCCTCGCATGGTAGCCGAATCCCCGCTTTTTCACGGCATTCGGTAGGGCCCGATCTCCGAGCGGGCCGCCTTCGCCTCCGATTGCGTTCCCTCGCATCCCCGCCGAATAATCGTCCTCTGGCTGTCCATCCGTCCCCATTGCGGCCGATTTTCCCGCCATCGGCCCGCTCAGAGAGCGGGCCCTACCAAAACGGCCGCATCCTCTCCCGATTCGTCTTTTATGCGTTCTCTCGCATCCCCGCCGAATGTCTTCCCCCTTCACGTCCCTTTTCATTAACCACTAACCACTAACCACTAATCACTATCCACTATCCACTATCCACTAACCACTTCCCATTCGCCGTCCATTGTCGCCCATTCGTCGCGCATTTTCGCCCATTCCCGTCCCATTCCCGTCCCATTTCCGCTTGCCATTTCGCCGCGGTTTGTGGACAATTCCGCGCGCTATGAAGAGCGATTGGAAGGTCATGTTGTTTGCGGCGATTTGTGCGGCGGCGATCGCGCTGCCGACGTCGGCGCAGGATGCCGCGCCAGCGACGCCGGATGCGTCCGGGAAGGTCCGCTTTGCGTTCGAACAGGCGGAAATCCGCCAGGTGACGCAGCTGGTTGGCAAGCTGACGGGCCGCTCGTTCGTCCTGCCCGAGGATGTCCAGGGGAAGGTGAGCATCCTGACGCCCGGCCCGGTCGACGTCTCGGAGGTCCTGGCGCTCTACGCGAACATGCTCGAGGCGTGCGGCTACACGATGGCCGAGCGCGGCGGCATCTGGCAGGTCCTGCCGCTCCCCGGCGACCCGCCCCTGCCGATCGGCGGCACCGACGACGACGCCCTCGGCGCCGGCGCCGGCCTCGTCACCAAGCTGATCGCCCTCGAACACGTCCCCGCCGCCGACGTCAAGGACGTCCTCGCCCCCCTCGTCCATGCCGGCGGCGCCGGCGCGCTTGCCGCGTTCCCCTCGGGCAACCGCCTCGTCGTCACCGATACGGCCCGCAACCTCGCCCGCATCGAGCAGCTCGTCGCCGAGCTCGACGTCGCCGGCGCCGGCCAGTCGATCGAGCTCGTCCACCTCGAGCACGCCGCCCCCGAGGAGGTCGCCGACCAGCTCCGCAAGGTCTACGGCGCCAGCGATTCCGCCGCCAACAAGGTCCACCAGCACATGCAGGCCGTCGCCGGCGGCAACGGGGCCCTCCCGACGGACTTCGCGGTCGTCGCCGCCCCCCAGGCCAACAGCCTCATCCTCGTCGGCCAGCCGATGCAGGTCGCCGACGCCAAGAAGATGGTCGCCATGATGGACGTCGAAAGCCCCTACGGGTTCGGCCGGCTCAACGCGATCTTCCTGAAGTATCTCTCCGCCGAAGAGGCCGCCAAGAGCCTCAACGCGCTCCTCGGCAAGGGCGCCGCCGAGCAGGGCGACGCCGGCGCCGCGCGCCGCGCCATCGCCATCGAGCCCAGCGTCGCCAACAACGCGCTGCTCGTCGATGCCTCCGCCCAGGACTTCGTCTATGTCCAGCGCCTCGTCGAAAAGCTCGACGTCGTCCCCCAGCAGGTCCTCGTCGAGGTCCTCATCGCCGAGGTCAACCTCGACGACACCTTCTCGATGGGCTTCGAATGGTTCGGCATCGACCAGCCCGAAGGCCAGGGATCCGGCGCCCTCGGCCGCACCATGTTCGGCGATTCCGACGGCATGATGGCCCTCCAAAAGGACGGCACCTTCTCCAAGGGCCTCTCCCTCGCCATGATCTCCGGCACCTTCACCGCCCCCGACGGCACCGTCTACCACCAGCTCCCCGTCTACCTCCGCGCCCTCGCCGGCAATACCGACCTCAAGATCCTTTCCAACATCCCCCTCTGGGCCCAGAACAACCTCGAAGCCTCCGTCTCGGTCGTCGAGAACATCCCCATCCTCAAGTCCAGCGTCGAAGGCTCCGGCAGCGACCGCGACTTCATCCAGAACATCGAACGCCAGGACGTCGGCATCAAGCTCGTCCTCACCCCGCACGTCAACCCCGACCACGAAATCCAGATCGACCTCAACCCCAGCATCGAGGCCGTCGTCGACGCCGGCACCGAGAACAACTACACCCCCGTCATCTCCAAGCGCGAGGTCAAGACCACCGTCACCGTCCCCGACCGCTCGACGGTCGTCCTCTCCGGCCTCATCCGCGAAGACGAGTCGACGATCGTCAGCAAGGTGCCCTTCCTCGGCGACATCCCGCTCCTCGGATGGCTCTTCCGCTCGACCTCGAAGTCCAAGACCCGCACCAACCTCCTCATCTTCGTCACCCCCACCATCGTCACCGACGTCGAAATGGCCGAGAAGGAGCGCGCCCGCCTCGAACGCGCCGCCTCGCTGGAAGGCTCTCGCGAGGCCATCGACGCCCCCTCTCCCGCCGCCGTCCGCTCGCGCCAAAAGGCCGAAAAGGCCCGCCAGAAGGCCCTCGAAAAGCTCGAAGGGGAGGACTAGCGCCGTGGCGGCCCCGTCTCCCGACGCCCCCTGGCCGCGCCTCGCGGCAATCGAGGAGGACTGGCTCGACCCCGCCCTCGTCGAGCGCGTCCCCGTCGACTGGGCCCGCCGCCGCCTCGTCCTCCCGATCCGCCGCGACGACGGCCGCGTCGCCTTCGTCGGTGCCGCCGGCGCCCCCGCCCAGGCCTTCGAGGATCTCGCCGCCCTGCTCGACTGCGAGGGCGAATGGTTCTCCGCCGATCCCGCCGCCGTCCGCGCCGCCATCGACGCCTGCTACTTCAAGCGCTCCGGCGTCCCCGCCGACGTCCCCGCCGACGATGCCGCCGCCGGCGCCTCCGCCTCCTCTTTCGCCCAGCCCGACGGCTGGACCCCCGCCGACCGCGGCGCCGACGACCTCCTCGCCGGCGGCGCCGACGCCCCCGTCGCACGCTACGTCAATTCCATCCTCCTCGAAGCCGTCAAGCGCGGCGCCTCCGACATCCATTTCGAGCCTTTCGCCGAACGCCTCGCCGTCCGCTACCGCATCGACGGCCTGCTCTATGCCCAGCCGCCGCCGCCGCGCCCGCTCGAAGATGCCATCGTCGCGCGCCTCAAGGTCATGGCCCGCCTCGACCTCGCCGAAAAGCGCCTGCCGCAGGACGGCGTCGCGCGCCTCCGCGTCGGCGCCGCCGAGCTCGACGTCCGCGTCTCGAGCGTCCCCGTCGCCGAGGGCGAACGCATCGTCCTCCGCCTCCTCCGCCGCGAAAGCACGCGCTTTTCGCTCCCCCAGCTCGGCATGTCGCCCGCCCTCCTGGCCTCGTTCCGCTCCATCCTGCGCTCGCCGCACGGCATCGTCCTGGTCACCGGCCCCACCGGCTCCGGCAAGACCACCACGCTCTACGCCGCCCTCCGCGAACTCGATACGGCCCACCTCAACGTCCTCACCATCGAGGACCCCGTCGAATACCAGCTCGACGGCATCGGCCAGATCCAGGTCCATCCCCAGATCGGCCTCTCCTTCGCCAGCGGCCTGCGCCATATCCTCCGCCAGGACCCCGACGTCGTCCTCGTTGGCGAAACCCGCGACCTCGAAACCGCCGAAATCGTCACCCGCGCCTCCCTCACCGGCCACCTCGTCTTTTCCACGCTCCACACGAACGACGCCGCCGGGGCCGTCTCGCGCCTCGTCGACATGGGCGTCCCCCCGTATTTGCTCGCCGCCGCCGCGCGCGCCGTCCTCGCCCAGCGCCTCGTCCGCCGCCTTTGCCCCGCCTGCCGGCGCCCCGCCGCCCTTTCCGCCGACGATGCCGCCGCCCTCGGCCGCCCCGCCCTCGCCGGGCACCCCGTCTTCGGCCCCTCGCCCGACGGCTGCCCCGAATGCCTCGGCGGCTACAAGGGCCGCACCGGCATCCACGAGCTCCTCGTCGTCGCCCCCGACGTCGCCGAGGCCGTCCGCCTTGGCCGCCCCGCCGCCGAGCTTGTCCGCCTCGCCGCCGCGCACGGCTTCCGCTCCATGCTCGACGACGGCGCCGACAAGGTCCTCGCCGGCATCACCTCCGCCGCCGAGGTCCTCCGCGCCACCGGCGGCGCCGCCGCCCAGGAGGCCTGACCCGTGCGCGCCCGGACCAGCCAGCCGGGGGAGGGGACGTGATCACCTTCTCCTACAAGGGCTTCGACGCCTCCGGGCGCCGCGCCTCCGGACTCGTCGAGGCCCAGGACGCCAAGGACGCCCGCAAGCGCCTCGCCGAGCGCGGCATCGCCTGCGAAGCGCTCGCCCCCGCCGCCGCCCGCGCCGCCAAACGCTCCGCCCGCCTCCGCTTCCCGCCCGCCGCCCGCGCCATGGTCTACCGCGAACTGGCCGCGCTCCTCGACTCCGGCGTCGCCGTCGTCCCCGCCCTCGAAGTCCTCCTGCAGACCCCCGACCAGGAGCCCGTCCGCCTCGCCATTGCCGCCGTCCGCGACACCGTCCGCGACGGCCAGCCGCTCTCCGCCGCCGTCGCCGCCCTCCCCGTCCGCCTTACCCCCTTCGAGATCCCGATCCTCCAGGTCGGCGAATCCACCGGCGGCATGGCCGACGCCCTTTCGCGGCTCGCCGGCTTCCTCGAGGAAATGGACGCCCTCCGCGAAAAGCTCTCCACCGCCCTGATGTATCCCGCCATCGTCGTCGTCCTTGCCCTCCTGCTGGGCGGCCTCGTCATGACGCTCCTCCTCCCGCGCATGCAGGCCCTTTTCGCCGAAACGGGCATGGCCGTCCCCGCCTTTACGCGCATCCTCTTCGGCGCCGGGCGCATCCTGGGCGCCGTCCTCCTCCTGCTGCTCGTCGTCCTCGCCGTCGCCGTCCCCATCGTCCGCCGCCGCCGCCGCCGCGATCCCGCCTTCGACATCGCCTTCGACGCCCGCCTCTACCGCCTGCCCGTCATCGGCGACGCCTGGCGCGACCTCGCCAGCCTCCGCTTCGTCCGGACGCTCGCCCTCCTGCTGACCCGCGGCGTCGGGCTCCTCGACGGCCTCCCCCTCGCCGCACGTGCCACCGGCTCCGCCTGGCTCGCCGACGACGCCGCCAAGGAGACGGACGCCCTTTCGCAGGGAAAGCCTCTCGCCGCCGTCATCCGGTCCATCCGCGCCCTCCCGCCCTCGCTCTCCGCCTGGGTCCGCGCCGGGCAGGGTGGGGGAGACCTCCCCGGACTCCTCGGAAACGCCGCCGTCCGCCTCCAGCAATCCTGGGACCGCCGTGCCGCCCGCGGCCTGACGCTCATCGAAATCGGCCTGACCCTGGCCATCGGCCTGATGGTCGCCCTTGTCGCCCTTGCCGTCATCCTCCCCATCCTCCAGATGAACAAGGGCATCCTCTAGCCCGCCCC
>JAZQOP010000061.1:0-9075 GCA_045627965.1 Kiritimatiellia bacterium
CACCGTCACCGTCAACAACGTGCAAGCCCAGCTTCACGAAGGGGACTGGGCCGCCGCAGGCATCCCCTTTGTCCAAGGAACCAATATCCTCACCCGCACCATCCAAGACCTCGCCGGACGCTCGGCGTCCGCCACCTCCACCGTCGTCGTCGCCGACCGCACCTATGCCTACCACGCCAATGGCAACATGACCACCAACGGCGTGTTCACCTACGTCTGGGACTGCGAAAACCGCCTGACCGAGGTCTGGGAAAACGGCGTTCTCGTCCAAAGCAACCGCTACGACGCCCTCTGGCGCCGCCGCGAAAAAATCGAATACGCCCCCGACGGCACCGCCGTCACCAACCGCTACATCTACAAAGACTGGCTCGTCCTCGCCATCACCGACGCCTCCGGCGCCCTCCTCGAAACCTACACCCACGGCGCCGACCTGTCGGGGGAAGTCGGCGGGGAGGCAGGCGGCATCGGCGGCATCCTCGCAGCCACCGTGCATGGCACTGACGTCTTCTACCACTGCGACTTCAACGGCAACATCCTTCAGACCACTGCCTCGGCGACCTCCCTTCTCTCAGTTCTCGAATATTCACCTTTTGGCCTTAAACTCATTCGTGAAGGTTCCTTTCACCCTCGCTTCCTGTTCTCTTCGAAGGAATGGGATCTTGTGTCCAGCTTATATTATTTTGGGACTCGACACTATAGGCCATTGCTAACCAGATGGCTTAGCCAAGACCTTATTGGGGAGTTAAATGGTTATAATCTTGTTCAGTATGTTGGTAATAAAGCAAATAATGCGTTTGATTCATGGGGCCTTATTTATGGATTGGGAAATCCTGTTATGGGCGCGGAAGGCCCTGTTGGGCCATCCGTGCCATATGTGCCAAACCCTTGGACTCCAAGACCATCGCCTCCGCCATGGTATACTTTGCTTCCCGATTGTCCATGCCATATTCCCCTTGACGCAAACGGATGTCCTCAGGCCCTCCAATGCTCTGATGGCAACACATCCCAATGGCAAAGCCCTTCTTTTGGGGGGCATGCAGGTGCGACATGGGAAATGTGCAGCACAAGTGCTGGCTTTTGGAGTTCAGGGCAACAGTGCATGTACGATGCAAAGGGTGACTTGATAAATGTTGGTTCTGGTGCGGGAACTCCTGACTATGTGGCACCAAATGGGTTTTTCAACAAAATTGGACATGGTTGGTATGATTATCTACCTTGGTTTATACGAAATTTCTTTTTTGGATCAGAGTATGCGGAAATGTATGATCATGCAAGCCACCCGCCCAATTTAGGGGCCAATCCAGATGGTACTCCATGTCCACAAAATGACGGCGCGTCTGCTCCTCGACCAAGCCAAAATCCCTGCCCAAACAAACTATGAGCAAAAAGAAGTTTTTGTTAGCAGTTTTCACCTTTTTTATTTGTGTTTGGTTGACAGGAGCATTGTTGGCTGACCCCGTGCCTCGCTGTGACCCTCATGCCCACCTATATGCCATTTGCGGACCATTTTCTTTTTTTGTCCTTGGAAATTCACTTTCCATATGCGAGTTGATGGAATTCCTTGGTCTTGGTATCTTTTGCTTCCTTGTCGTTTTGTGCTTTTGCATTTTTCCAGATAGTTTTTGGCAAAGAAGTATTTTGGTTGTCGCTTTTTTGTTGTGGTATCTTGCAGGTTGGGGTTTGGGAATTTCCAGTTTCTAAAGGATGTCAGACACCAAGAAAGCCAAGGGACGATACCAGGGGAGAGGCTATTTGCTAGCGACAAGGAAGAAGAAGTTGATCAAACTAAGGGAACATCCCCCCGCAGGAAATGAAAATACATGTCGATAGAGGTTAATCCATCAAACACGGGCCGCGACGCCAACGGCACCACCGCCGAGCGCCAGTTTGACGCCCTCCTCCGCCTCACGAACCTCGTCAATCGCGCCGACGCCGGCGTCCTCTCCTCCTTCGCCCTCACGCTTGACGATGCCGACCAGCGCACCCAGGTCATCCGCGAGGACGGCAAGGTTTATACCTATGGTTACGACGCCATCGGCCAGCTCACCAACGCCTCCGCCACGCTCCCCGACGGCACCCCATGGAGCGGCTACCAGTTCTCCTACACCTACGACGCCACCGGCAATCCCATCGAGCAGAACAAGAACGGCCTCGTTTATTCCAACTCCTTCAACAACCTCAACCAGAACGCGGAGACTCACTTTGCCGGTGGCCTCGCCGCCCTCGGCGCATATTCCTCGTCGCTGGCCGCCACCGTCACCGTCAACAATGTGCAAGCCCAGCTCCACGAAGGAGATTGGGCCGCTGCGGGCATCCCCTTCGTCCAAGGAACCAACGCCCTTGTCCACACCATCCAAGACCTCGCCGGACGCTCGGCATCCGCCACCTCCACCGTCGTCGTCGCCGACCGCACCTATGCCTACGACGCCAATGGCAACATGACCACCAACGGCGTGTTCACCTACGTCTGGGACTGCGAGAACCGCCTGACCGAGGTCTGGAAAAACGGCGCCCTCGTCCAAAGCAACCGCTACGACGCCCTCTGGCGCCGCCGCGAAAAAATCGAATACGCCCCCGACGGCACCGTCGTCACCAACCGCTACATCTACAAAGACTGGCTCGTCCTCGCCATTACCGACGCCTCCGGCGCCCTCCTCGAAACCTACACCCACGGCGCCGACCTCTCCGGCCAAGTCGGCGGCTCCGCCGGCGGCATCGGCGGCATCCTCGCCTCCACCATGGAAGGTTCTAATGTCTTGTATATCTATGACTTCAATGGCAACGTGGCCGAGAGTATTTCTACTGGACAGAAAGTCCTTTCTCGACTTGCTTACTGTCCGTTTGGGCGGGTGTTGTCCCTCATGGGTCCTTTCATGCCGCGTTGGCAATTTAGCACGAAAGAGTTCGACGGCTCCGTTGGTTTGAACTATTACGGATATCGATATTATGCCGCCGCTTTGGGGAGGTGGATCAACAACGATCCGCTTGAAGAGAAAGGTGACATCAATTTGTGCCGTTTTACTATGAATAGCCCGCTTGTCAATTCGGACATTCTCGGGCAATCGCCCTGGTCTAATGCCGCAGAAGCCATTTGGACTGCAGCAGGATATATTGTGCCTGGTTCCGAGTTTCCTTCTGCGCTTTTAGCCGCGCCTCCCGCGGCAAAAACGGCCATCATTAAAGCTTTCGAGAGGGAGTGTGAAAAGTGCCTTTCCGGGTGCGATCCGGTATCTTGTTTCAAAGATGGTTCAATATGTAATGAATATCAGAAGGTACAAGCAAAACTAGGAGATGTCTAATGTTGTTCTTCCCGCGAATTTTTGCCTTGTTGTTGGGTTGTTGCCTTGTTGTGCCGTCCTTTGCAGACGACATTCGTGTTTCCCACGAGGGGGGCAAGACGTTCGGATGGCGAAATGGTGAAAAAGTTTACCAGAAAGTACAAGCTTTGACAAATGCATGGTTTCTTCAATTTTACCGCTCGAATCTTCCTGCCGTCGGGATTTTGCGCCTGCCGAATGGAGCAACGGACATAAACTTTTACAAATCCGATGATGTTCAAGAGGCAAGTATCATCGTCAATGCAGACCATGAACCATGGCTGATATGCCTGTTGGATGGAAACAGTAAACCTATAGACGGGATCGAGTTGCGTGACGGAGAATGGCGGCCTTTTGACATGGAGCCTGCTGAACAGCCGGACGAACGTTTTTTCGAAGCTCTCCGCCGCGCGGTTTTGGACATGGAGCCTGCTGAACAGCCGGACGATTCCCAGGGGGGCGAAGGCAGATGTCCATAGTGAATACTTCGGCAAATCCGGGAAGCGACGCCAACGGCGCCACCGTCAAATGCCCCTTCGACGCCCTCTGGCGCCGCCGCGAGAAAATCGAATACGTCCCAGACGGCACCGCCGTCACCAACCGCTACATCTACAAGGACTGGCTCGTCCTCGCCATCACCGACGGCTCCGGCGCCCTCCTCGAAACCTACACCCACGGCGCCGACCTGTCGGGGGAAGTCGGCGGGGAGGCAGGCGGCATCGGCGGCATCCTCGCTTCCACTCAATCAGGTGGCGCGGCGTTCTATGCCTACGACTTCAACGGGAACATCATCCAAGTAAGCGCCGCCGACCAAACCCAGCTGGCGAAGCACACCTATTTTCCCTCCGGCGATGTATTTCTGAAAGAGGGCTTGTTCGATTCACTGTATCAGTTCAGCACCAAGGAGTTGGATGACCCGACGGGTCTAACCTATTATGGCTACAGACATTACGCATCCTCCTTGGGAAGATGGATATCGCCGGATCCACTGAGTGATTATGCTTTCAGCGCGCACATTGTCCATCATGCATGGAACCGCCATAGAAGTGAACTATTTAAGGCTTCTCTTGAGCTCCGGTATGTTTTTATTTCTAATAAGCCGCTTTCCCGTCTCGATCCGATGGGCCTTTTTGCTTGGCCATGGCCATTAAATTCTCGCGTCTGTAATAAATCCTCCGACCAATGTATGATTGTATGGTATGACAAGTCGAATTATTCCCTTCTAAAACCAGGGGAGTGCACGTCATTTTGGCTTGACCGCGGCGATTTTGCATATTGGAATGGCGACTGGTTCAAGTGTAGGGGCGGCATGACGTGCTCTATTGATGATCGCCCAATAGATGACTATTCAGATGCCAGCAACTATCTGCCACCAGTTGGAGCGGTCGACTTTTACGATAACTGGCATCCTGATCCGCCAGGTGAGGATCTATGCAAGCAATATTGCGACTGTAACGCCAAAAGTTCCCGTATTGGCGAGATGAAGGATCAGTGTGATTGCATAGATAAGTGTAGGGGTAAGCAATGAGATTTTTCCGACGCCTGTTTTTTGCCCTTGCTTTTGTAATCATAGTGTGGATTCTTTGCACGGTGTTTCTATGTTCTGCTCAGAAAACACTAGATCAGGCATATTGCGCTATTCCTCATGCTGTGTCACAGGGTGAAGTTCAGAGGCTATTGGCAAAGTTTAAAGAGGAGCCTGCTTCCATCTCGTGCATTCCTGATGCCTATCGGGGGGGGCTTCCTGAGGATGCCAGGGTTTTCCGCTATGTTTATATCCTGCCTTTTTTTTCATTCTATGTTCTCTACGACAATGAAGCCAGGGTGGTGCTGAAGATCCCAACATACGAGTGAGGTTAGAAAAAGGAACAGGCATGAATGAGGCATACGCCCCCGATGGCACCACCGCCACCAACCGCTACATCTACAAGGACTGGCTCGTCCTCGCCATCACCGACGCCTCTGGCGCCCTCCTCGAAACCTACACCCACGGCGCCGACCTGTCGGGCCAAATAGGTGGCTCCGCCGGCGGCATCGGCGGCATCCTCGCCTGCACCTACTACACCGCTCCCGCCGCCCCCCTCTTCCACCACGCCGCCCTCATGGGCAACATCATCGCCCTTCCCGACTCCTTTGGAGGCTTCGCATCCACCTTCCGCTACACCCCCTTCGGCCAGCTCTCCGCACGCACCGGCTCCATCATTTCCCGTCATCTCTTCAGTTCCAAGGAGTTCGACTCCTCTGCCAACCTCTATTACTACGGCTACCGCTACTACTCCTCCCCTCACCACCGCTGGCTTACCCGCGATCATATCAAGGAGAGACGTGATCCTAATCTCTATAGGTTTGTCCTTGGGAATCCTATTGCCTATCTGGATTTTTTTGGGCTTGCGGCATCAAAAGATGGCCGAGTTGCGCCCAATATGATGGACAGCTTTTCGGTGACGGATTTAGATTGTGGGAACAAATTATATTGCCCTTCTACAGAATGCCAGATATTGGAAAAGAAATATTTCGAATTGAAGACCAGTGCAATTTCTGTATACAATCAACTTCAATCCCAACATCGGAGTCTTGAAAATCTTGCGAACAAGATTAATGAAAACACCGCAACCGTATTATTGTCGGGGGGGACGCATGTGATTATTGAGGTGTCCATTGCTGGTTCAAGCGAGTGACCTGTTTCATTATTGGAGTATTTGTTCAACAAACTTGCTGAACTATTTGTTCGAGGAGGCAAGACGCAAGAAAAACAACTAGAAACAGTAACGCATAGATTAGATTCACTGATAGCTGAAACAGACAAACTAGATGATGCATTTTTGCAACTTGAGAAATCGTTTGCCGAACAAGGACATAACTATCGGCAAATACATGAATCTCTTTTGAAGATTTCATCTGATTGGCAATCCAAGTGCTGCCAGGAGAAGTAAATGAAAAAAAGATTATGCATCATGGTGGGATGTCTATTGTTTCTGGGTGGATTTGCATGTCGTGTGATTTATGACGTGGCATGTGATTATTATGGGGCAGATCAGACGATATTCCCATTTTTAGGGGATGATCCTTGTTGGCAAGATTGGCGGAAAATGATGATTACAGAAAGGCACATTCAACATTGGATTTTATGGCTCGAAGTCTATAAAAATACCTTTGGTGATTATCCAAATTCATTAAGTGAAGATTTTCTTGCGGACGAGGATTTATGGGAAAGATTCATGCTGGGGCCTGGCCGGGAGAGAATGAAAGCGAAGAAGTCTTTTGTTGATGGATGGGGTCGCGAATTCGTTTATCGGAGGGAAAATTGTGAAAGATATATTCTTTTTTCAACCGGCATGGATGAAATCAGGCCGGAGGATGATATAAACGTTTCTGCATTATGGAGTAGCTGGCGAATTGTCTATTATGATCACACATCTATTTTGCTTAATCAAACTAAAACTAAGGGAACCGGGGGACAGGCTTTGGAACCAGGGGAACAAGGGGACGGATCTTTAGATAGTGACAAAATAGAAGAAAAATGATGCTCCATGGTTCCAACGACAAAAAACCGGGCACTTCTTGTTGCTTCACCGGGCGGGCCATGTCCTACGGCTACGACGACATTGGGCAGCTGACACAGGTCGACGCCTCCCGCCCGTCCGATGCCGCCCGCTATGCCTACGACGCCACGGGCAATCCCGTCCGCCGCGCCGAACTGGGATTCGAGGTCACGAACGCCTTCAACAACCTGAACCAGATTCTTTCCGGGACGTGGACCGGAGGCACCATCACCGCCGTGGGAACCGTCAATTACCCCGGCGGCGCTGTCAGCGTGGGCGGCGCCAGAGGCACCATCTATCCCGACAAGACCTTCGACGCGGCGGGCGTCCCCGTGTCCTTGGGCGCGAACACCCTCACCAACGTCTTCACCGACCCCTATGGCCGGAGCGCCACCAACACCACATCCGTCACCATCACGAACCGTGCCTACGCCCACGACCTCAACGGAAATCTCACCAGCGACGGCGTTTTCACCTATCAATACGACAGCGCGAACCAGCTCACCAACGTCATCCGCCTTGCCGACAACATCCGCATCCTTTCCTGCCGCTACGACGCCCTCGGCCGCCGCGTCGAAGCCATCCGCGCCGACGGCACCACCGACCGCTACGTCTACTTCCCCGGCTCCTTCCTCGTCCTCGCCGTCCTCGATGAAAACAACGACCCCAAGGAACTCTACACCCGCGGCCCCGACCTCTCCGGCTCCCTCGACTCCGCCGGCGGCATCGGCGGCATCCTCGCCTGCACCTCCGCCTCCGGCCCCGTCCTCTCCCCCCACGCCGACCTCATGGGCAACGTCATCGCTCTGACAGATGTCTCAGGAATAGTCGCCTCCACCTTTCGCTACACCCCTTTCGGGCAACTTGTCGAAAGAACGGGCACCGTCTCCTCTCGCTATCTTTTCAGTTCTAAAGAATTGGATGGTTCCGTCAATCTTTACTATTACGGGTATCGGCATTATTCTCCAAGCCTTGTATGCTGGGTTGAACGGGATCCGCTTGCAAATTATGCGAAGACAGGCAGTTATAATTTTGTCAATAACAATGCTGTATTGTTTGTTGATGCCATAGGACTCCAGCCGACAGAGCCGATTGTCATTGCAAATAGTGCTATGGCTTTAGCATATTGGAGAAGTAATTTAGGTGGAGAAACCAGTGCTTCACAAGAGATTGTTGCTGACGTTAGAGATGAAGGGAAATATTGGAAATTTATTTCTGACCTTAGTCAACGTGATGCCACCTGTGGCTCTAGCGATGAATTTAAGCTCAAAGATCAGCAATCCTATACATTCCAAACCTATAACGATGCAATTGGTCGAATCCAGGTAGCTGCAAGTGGACACTGTTCTTGGAAGTGTGAAGCCTGTATAGGACGGATTGGGTTGAATGCATGTACATGTACATGTTCTGTAGAATGTGATCTAGACTTGTCATTCGATGACACGTATGATTTCACTCCTCATCCGACAGACCCTTGGTTGAAGCAACTTTCGGATATAGTTGATGGTTGGGTTGCTGGTTCTGGTACCCCATATCACATAATTGGAAAGTGGACAGAACATTATCGGAATACTTTTTTGACCTTATGTTCAAAGGATTTGCTGTGAATTCAGAAAGAATAGTATTGCTAAAACATTTTGTTTGGTGCGCATTTTTTTGGGTGTATCCAGTATTTTGGCTATATTTAGTTATGCATCTCCCGTTATCAAGTAAAATATCCTGGGGACTTGCAGTATTCCCATATGTTTGTATGCCCTTTTTTTTGATTTGTTGTTTTCGTCGATTATGGCTGTCCAAAAGACTGCCCCAAATTATTCTTTGGCTATGTTTGCTGATTGTATCCCTTCTTGCCTTAGGATGGACTTGGATATTGATAGGAGGCTACTATATGAGATAAAGACAAACCACTATGGAAGTCATTGGACAGGCCCTTAAGATATTGACAGAAGGAAACTAATGAGACAGGCTCACGAATGGAATGGATACACATGCCGATAGAGGGTAATCCAGCAAACATGGGAAATGAAGCCAACGGCACCACCGCCGAACGCCAGTTCGACGCGCTTCTGCGCCTCACGAACCTCGTCAATCGCGCCGACGCCGGAGTTCTTTCCTCCTTCGCCCTCACCCTCGACGACGCCGACCAGCGCACCCAGGTCATCCGCGAAGACGGCAAGGTCTACACCTACGGCTACGACGCCATCGGCCAGCTCACC
>JAZQOP010000062.1:0-8586 GCA_045627965.1 Kiritimatiellia bacterium
CCCCAAAAAGCCACAAAATAACCGCCCGGGAATCCCGGGCGGGTTTCGCAACGCCTGAGGCGTTCGGCTACTTGATGTGCTTGGCCTTGGCCATCGAGCGGGCCTCGACGGACTGGATTTCGGCAAATCCCTGGCTGGAGACGGGGTTGAGCCCCTTCTGCGCATCTTCCATTGAGGCGTTTTCCTCGAAGTAGAGCGACGCCTTCACGCCCGTCAGCCCCTGGAAGAGGATGTTCCCCTTGTAGAGACCGACCTTGACCGTGCCCGTCACCTTCTCGGCGAACGTGTCGATCGCGGCGAACGCGGCCTGCGTGGACAGGTCGAAGTAGCGCCCGTCGTAGATCTGGTTGGCGATGAACTTCGACAGCCGCTCGAACAGGTCGGTCGCGCGACGATCAAGGATCGCCTGGTAGACGTAGCGCAGCGCCTTGCCGAGCAGCTCCATGCCGGGGGCCTCGTAGACGACGCGTGCCAGCGGAAGACCGTCGACACGATCCCGCGGTTAATCCACTTGATGCGCACCGCACGCGTCAGCGCACCAAGGTACTCCTCGCTACGCTCGCGGATCCACGACAGCCGGTCCGCCGCCGTCTGGAACGTCTTGCTATGCCACGTCCTGCCGACGAACCACCTGGTACTGAACGTCTCGCCGCCGGACTTCAACCTGTACTCGCTTGTCTTGAACCTTCTCATGCGCCCCGAACATATCAAGCAAACCAGCATTTTGTCCAGCAAGCGGCAAAAAGCGACAAAAGCCACTCCGCCCCCCATCCAAATCCGCCCCCTTCAGCCAACAAAAAACCCGCTTTTCTCTAGGAAAAAGCGGGAAAAGGAAATGGTAGAGGCGGAGGGGCTCGAACCCACGACCCGCTGATTAAGAGTCATTTGTTTTATTCAAAATATAAAGATTTTTTTAGCTGACATCCCGATGCGGACGATTTTCGGACGATTATTTTGAATCTTGGCATCTCCCTCTTCATCTGCCGTCATGGCCCTAGAGCAAGGGGGGCAGAACTCGACCAATGCCAAGAAAACCTTATCGGTTGCCACAGATGAGGTCAAGCAGAAGTCTCGGGATCCATGCTCACGCATATCTCAGTTGCTTGCCCAGGCAACAAGCTCATCGGCATTATGAGCCTCTGGTGCTTCACCTGTCTCTTCGACTCGGCTTTCCTGAATAAACGACGGCGAACCTGTGAATCACCGCCGTCACCACTCCGAACACGCGAAGTTCCATCTCTCCGCTGAACTGGATGGGCTTGTATGCAGGGTTGGCGGCCTCCAGCCGGACACCACCACGTCCCTTGCGCAGGGTCTTGACCGTGAACTCACCGTCCACGCAGGCAATGACAACGCTCCCGTCAACGGGTTCCAGCGAGCGGTCCACAACCAGAAGGCCACCGGAGCGTATTCCCGCGCCTTCCATGGAATCCCCCTCGGCTCTCACATAGTACGTTGCCGCTGGTCTCGCCACCAGCAGCTCGTTCAAGTCCAGCGGCCTCTCCACATACTGCTCGGCCGGTGATGGGAACCCCGCCACAACGGCTCCGCCCATGAAGGGAATCGCCATCTTTCGCGGCTCTGCCGCCGCCGTGCCCACCTGTCTTGTCGTCGTCGTGTTCATCGCCCTCCATTCTGTCCGCCCCTGGTTCCTCTTCAAGCCCATTCTTGGAACATGTGTTCATTGTTGGGTGCCGCGCATGGGAAGTGACTAATTCTGTCGTTTTTCGTTTGACACGGAAGGGAGCCCGTGGGAGGGTGCTATGAACGACGGGCGCAAAGCCCCGCACCTGTCGCGCGAGAGAGAGCATGAAAAGACTGATCTTGTCGGTTTTGCTGGTGGTTTTTGCGGCAGTCTTGGGTGTTGAGATTGCTTCTGCGACGGGTGACGCGGACGAACCGACCGACAACACCGCTGACGTGGTGTTTCTCGGGGACCTGGACCTCGCCGAACGATTGGAAATCTGGCGGAACCAGTACCGCCTCATGACGCCTGGTGACGCCCCGCTGGTGCAGGACGTGGGAATATGGCCCGCAGCCTGGGAGGAGTTCTCTTCTGTCTGGGATACAGCCCCGGCGGAGCGCGATCTGGCGACGTGGCTGGTTCCGTTCTATGCGGATCGTATGTGCACGGCAACGGTCCTACGCGACGCCAACGGAACCGCGTTGTGGAGTGGTGCAACAGACTTCGCCAAGGATGGCTCCGCCAACGTGACGCTGACGGGCGCGCTCGTGGATGAGCTGGACTGGCCGCTGTACACGGCGGCGCAGGATGAAATTGCCAGACGATTTGAGGCGATGGCCCCCCAAGGCAACCGGGGAGGTCCGTACACGAACGGATTGCGGTTCACGAACGTGTGGGTGGCGACGAACGGGGACTACCATTTCGACTTTGGCTGGGATTCGAATGGCGAGGTTCAGGTCTTCTGCCGTGCAATGCACACCACATCCTGGGTCGAGACGGTGGTGTACACAAATGATGAGAATCAGGTGGTAACAAACGATTTTTCGCACTGGCGGGAACTCGACAAATTCAAGGGCAGGCCGGATGCGTGGGAGGTGCTGGGGGTGTTGACGGTGACGAACGGCGGAGGGAGCTTCACCGATACGAACCTCGTGCCGGACTACGACAAGGTGCGATTCTACACGGCTGCGAAATATGCAGACTCGGACGGCAACGGCATCACCGACGGTGAGGAATGGGCCTGGGGCATTACCTCGACAACCACGGACTCGGACAACGACGGCCTGACGGATTATCAGGAGCGGAAGGACTACCGAACGGACCCGGACAATCCAGACACGGATGGAGACGGCTGGTCGGACGGAGAGGAAGTCCTGGCCGGAACGGACCCGAGAAATCGTCTGGACGCTCCGCGCCTGGCGCGCGGGGTGCTGATTCATGCGGTGAAATATGCGGTGGACTCAAGCAACCAGTGGGTGCAGTTGCATTGCAGCGGGCCAAGGTCGGTTGACGTGGGCGGTTTTCTGGTGCAAGCAGCAGGGACGAACTGGGAAACGGTGGCGACCTTGCCGGAAGGGACCTGGATGGAACCAGGACATTTCCTCCTTGTCGGCGGCGAGGGGGTGACGAATGCCGACTTGACGGCGGGGTTGGATTTGGCGGGGTCGTATCCCGAACAACCCACGGCTGGCGTTCGGCTAATGGCCCCGGAAGATCCCACGAACGCACCGGTTGACACACTGTTCTACGGGACGCATATCCCATTCAACGCCCAGGGGATGGACACGGCTGGCTGGCTGAGCGAGACCACGAACCTCTGGGCATCGGCAACCCGGCATCTGGAACGTTGGAGCCTGGGATTGGACACCGACCGCGAGGACGATTGGCGTCACATTGAAGATGAGGCCATTTACAATGCGTGGAATATCCTTGACTCGGATGGAGATGACCTGACCGACCAAGAAGAATATGAGAGCGGCTACAATCCCCTGAATCCCGACATGGACAACGACGGCCTGCTGGACGGATTCGAAGTGGAGCAGGGCCTTGTTCCTACAGATTCTGACTCTGATGACGACGGTACGCCTGACGGGGAGGAAGAAAGCCCTCTCGGGGGACAATCCTATGTGGCATTGCAGGAAGCCCGTGATGTGTCTGTTCATGTTGTCTATCCAGCCGGGTGGTCACAGGGTGATGATTTAGGGTTGAATGGCATCGTGTCATTCCAGATGGAAGACACAGGTGGTTTTGCATTTTTGGGGGCAATCTGGGAATGCGGAGCAGTTGCCGAGGACTATGAGGTGGACGTGAACGGGGCGGCTTCGTTCGCCATGCGGAGCAGCGCCCTTCCCAACGGACATAAAGTCGTGAAACTGTTCGTCGTCCCCAATGGGACCAACGCGGTTTACGTGACGGTCACAGATGGGGGACCGAATCCCAATGTCACTACACCCGAAGAATTGGGAGCCGACATCCGGGCCGCTTTTCGCGGGATGAAATTGGATGTGGAACTTGCCGGGGTCGGCGAGGAGGCAGAAATCGATCCAGGGGTCTATGTGGGGAATAGCGAAGTTTATTATCTCACAAACACGCCCTGTCGGCTACGTGTGACGCCTCGGGCTCCTCAATGGTTGCCTGGTGTTCTCCACCTGCTATGGGATACGAATGACGTATCGTTTTACGATGCCGAGTGGTCACGGCTGTCATCTCTAAGTATCCCATTGGGAGGATTTGCAGAGACGAATCTCATCATGCGTGGAATTTCCCCAACGGAAAGCGACGTGTTTTTCCGATGGCAAAGCAGCACAAACGGACAAGACGTTGCCCATGTTGTCTGCTACGAAGCCAATGTTGCCTTTTCCGACAACACGCCTTGCGACGGAGAAGAAGTCTTTGTCACCCTGGAAATCATCCCCCAACGGGTGGATGCCATGTTCCAAGATGCTGTTTGGACGATTGAGGCATCAGGCAGGGGAGATACTTTTGACAATCCGTGTGGATGCGGAATTGAGCTGCTGCCTGTAGCCAACAATCCCAAACAGTGGAGAATCCCCAATGCAAGATGGTTTGTCCCGTGGGGCTATCCATGCGACAACACCGCATATTACGAGTTGAGCGCGCAGTGCGATTTCGGCGCGTTTTCCTGCAACACCAAGGGGGGCGAGCTGGCCGTTTCTGCCTTTGATCCATGCTTTGGCGGAGGTTTTTCGGCAAATACTTATTGGGCGGGAACCCTTGTCTTCAATACACACCAAAACACAAACAGGGAAGGGGTCGCCACCGTTTCTCCGGGAACATTCCACCGGGAAATAGTTGGAACCATTTCCATTACTGCCCCGACGAACTCACAGTTTTACCCAATGGTTCTCGCGGAGGGATCCGCCCATGCTCAGCAATATGGCAATCCTGGTTCCTCATATCTTTCGGATTTGTGGATTGCGCAAAACGTGATTAGCGAGGTGCTGGCTCAAGGAGGTTTTGTGTCGACAAATGCCGAAGCGGCAAGAAAACTGGCCATAGATGCGTTCAATGAGGCTCGTATAGCCGAGGAAAATCGAAGTTTTAGCATAGAATCCAATAGGACTTGCGAACTTGAACGGGAGGCCAAGCAAATTGCAGGAGCAGACTATTGGGTGTCTTTGGAGTGTACGTATCCAGATTGTTCCCCTTGAAAATGATTGGAGAAAATAAATGAAAAGAGTCCTTGGCCCAATGGCAATCATTGTCCTGGCTATGCTTTTAAGGGCAGTGGCGAGCGATGGCAGTGAAATGGTTTCTTCTGAGAAAGCGAAGATGGTCCCCGTGTTTGCCGAGGCTTGGCTTTCAGATGAAATGTCGGTTGGAGTATATAGTCCACCTGAAGAGTCCGATCCGGGGTGTTGGGCCACAAAAGAACATTTGGACGAAAGACTAGAAATGCTTCAAAAGGGGTACTATCCTCTCTATTTGAGAGAAAAGCTCAAAGGGAATCCCCCAGAACTCATTTACCACAACCATGTTTTGGGCGTGTGCGGGGCTGCGTCGATTCGTCCTTTGTTTATCAATCAAGGAGCCCGGATGGTTTTTGTCTTGCGTCGGTTCATGCCAGGGGACGAGGCTAAAGACGCACTCCTCTTTCCCACTTCCGCTTCGGAGGAGAGCAATGAACCTTACATGGCCGAAGAGGGCTATGCCGGGGTTGGATGCCTGGAGTGGCCGGAAAAAGACCAATTTGGACATCCATGCTACGCGATGCCAGATTGGTTCGTCCGTATTTCCGCCGATGAAATCGAGGATTTCAGACATTGCGGAGAATGGTGTGCTGGCGATGAGTCCAAGGCGCCACTGACACCTTGGGGGCAGGAATTGCAGAAATGGGCGAGGAAGAAACGCTCAGCCCAATAGCCCCCGATGTTCGAAGGAGAAGGCTCCGGGAAAGTACGGCCATGTAGCGAACTTTCCACCGACGGGGGGAGGATTGACGCTTTCACCTCTCCATTCAGACCCTGACGGGAATGTGTGGGGCCATGAACAGAATAATGACATTACTCCGTCGCAGCATTCCGCTTCTGGTTCTTGCAGCCATTTCGGGGGCATGGTTCGGCGAGGGGGCGGAGGCCACCGGCGCGCAAGAACCGCTTTCAGGGCTGGAAGGTTTTTCGGCCCGCGAGGAATCTTCGACCCTGCCGCCCGTATCCATTGCCTTTGCCAAGGGGGCAGACGGGGACGGAGCCCAGGACGCCCCTCATCCCGGATGGGCGACTCTAGAATGGGGAAAAGCCATGCTGGGCAAATTGGAGCGTCCGCTGACAGCCCACGTGGGCACACGGGCGGAGGCCGTCAAAGACATTCTCGCCTTTCGGAATTGGTGCACAGGGGCGCCGGGAGGTGGCAATCTGGCGTTGGCGGTTTCTGCGGGGGAAGTCGCCATGGAACTGTTGTTTCGCGAGCTGGCCGACGAACATGCAGACCCGCTAGAACCGGCGTTGCGCTCAAGACGGATTGACGCCAGATTACTGGCTGGACACGCTTGCACTGGAAGGCAGCGATGTTGACCGGAATGCACTTTCAGACAAAGGTGCCGCCGAGTATCTTCGCATGAAGGCCGTCTTCAAGGTCGTCCAAGAGAAGTGCGCGGGCCCATTCGCCTATGCTTTTTTCCCGGCAATCAACTGGCCGCGGAGCGAAAGCCTCGACGAGTTCAATCCCTATGCGCTCATGTGGCGGACCATAGCGCTTGATGACAAAAGAAATGCGTTGGAAACATGTTTGGCAATCCAAGAAAGCCACGGAAGCATTCCCGAGGAACGCGAAGAGTTCCGCAGGACTGCCGAAAAATGTGCAGACAACATCCTTAGGGATCGCGAACGGCTGGCATCATGGATTACCGCCTATGACGTCTGGGAGTATTGGACCGACGCTCTGGATGCGGTCAGGCCGGGGCCAAAACCCCGTCGGACAAGGCGGTAAAAGAAAACCTCCTGGTCCTTTTGGAATCAACAGCCTCTACCAGGAGCGAGGGAGGAAGGCCAGGGAGGGCGAGGGATGGGGCTTCAGGCGACGACCTTGCGGATAGGTAAAGAAAACCGCCCAGACTCGATCCGGGCGGTCCCGGGAATGGGGCTTATCTACGCCTGCGATGGAAGTCCCGGTCCTCGTGGCGCTGTACTTCGAGCTGGGCGAACCGGTCGCTCAGCCAGCCCAGGAAGAACACCATGCCGACGGCCAGAAGCGTCCCGCAGAATGATCCGATAATTGCCATTTTTCAGTCCCTTTCATTGTTGCCACGGCACCATTGCCGCTTACAGGGTTATACCCGGTTTGGACCGAAAATTTACCCTTGTCCGTCCCCATTCCCGCCAGCAACGGGAGCAAAAGTCAGCGCAGGCGGTCGTCCTCGTAGACTTCGACGAGGAAGATGCACGTCCCGGTGTCGGAGATGGTCACGGCGGTGATGCCCTGCCCGCCGATGTCCTGCTCGAAAACGTCACCCGCGCGGAAATCCCGGTTGAGACCGATTTGGTAGCGCGAACCGCCATTCTCCACCCATACGGTCCTCAACTGCCCCCGTCCATCGACACAGGAAAGGCGAACCTTCGTCACATTGCGGAAAGTCCCCCGCACCTCACTCCGTCCTTCGCCCGCACCACAGGAACCCATGACATGCCAGCGTTGGTGTGTGGGCCGGATGGCACGGGATTTCCCCGGTCGTCCTCCTCCCCACGAGCTACCTTCTTCCGTGTAGTCCCATTCCCAGTCCCGACCGCTGCCGAACGCCGTCATTGTCCCCAACAACACCGCCGCAAACCAAGCTGCTTTTGTCCATGAGTGCACCATCGGACTGTTCCATTCGACCTAAATTCCTCTTTTGGATTGTTGGCGAGGGGGGGATGAGGGGGCGGCGGCGGGCAGGGGTGGGCCGTCGCAGGAGGCGAAACGGGGCCTGCGTGAGGTCAATGGGGAAGCGGCAGGAGGAGCTGGGGGCCGTCGGTGGCTGGATGGAGGGGCCTTCCGCCCAGGAAGTGGCGGAAGGCGACGCCTAGGATCAGCGTCCATTTGCGATTGAAATCCAACTGCGGAGCAGTTGCGGAAATTCGTCGCAGGAAGGCCCCTATGCGGTCGAGCGCCGCCCGGATCCGGCCGGATTCGACGTGCGTGGAGGTCAGGCGCAGGTGGCGTTTGCGGCCGCTCCGGACGAGGCGCCCGACGAGGCCGAGGAGCATGGGGCGGGAGGTGATGGCTTCCATGTGCTTCCCGCCGTCCGCGAGCCGGCAGAAGACGTTCCACCAGTTCGCGACGAGGGCGATCAGGCGCGCCATGGCGCGCGTCGGCTTGAGCGTCTGGGTGACGAAGCCGCCCCAGTGCGTCACCCTCGCATCCTGGTCCCAGCGGCCCCATACGGGCCCGCCGAAAGCGGCGATGTCCAGCGTTCCGGCTTGCGGGCGGGCCGGTCCAATGAGATACTTTTCTGCGGCGGCGATGTCCATCTGTCGTGTCCTTTCCGTGGTGCAAAAACGAAAGCATACACGATTCTGGGCGTCGCCGCCATTCCGCACCCGACAGGTGCAGCTCCAAAACCCCGCCATCCCCCGGCAATTGGCGACTGAAACCCCCTCCCGCCATCCTCAACCGAGGAGTATAGG
>JAZQOP010000063.1:0-6964 GCA_045627965.1 Kiritimatiellia bacterium
AATGGGATTGCGGGGGGGCGAGGGATAGGGTAGAGTGGGCGGCGCTATGGGTGCATTCATCTTGACATGGTGGTTCGGGTTCCTGACGTACCTGTTGTTGACGGCGGGTTCGGGGGACGTTCTGTGGCTGTGGTCGGGCGAGGAGGTCGTCTGCGGCCTGGTCGTGGCGACGCTGGCGGCGCTGATGGGGCGGCGTGCGTTCGGGAGCGCGGCGTGCGCGAAGTCGCTCAATCCGTGGCGCTGGGTGAAAGGGGTGGCGTATGCGTGCGGTCCGTTCTTCGTGGAGATGGCGAAGGCGAACATCGACGTGGCCTGTCGCGTGGTCACCGGGAACATCCGGCCGGGCGTCGTGAAGGTGCAGGCGGGGATGGGGGGCGACGACGCGAAGATCGCGATGCTGGCGAACTCGATCACGCTGACGCCGGGGACGCTGACGGTGGAGGCGCCGGAGGGGAAGGATGTGCTGTATGTGCATATGCTGAACGTGCCGGACGACCTGCTGGGGAAGAAGGGCGTCGAGGCGCGCGAGGTGTTCGGCGGGAAGGATTGCCCCGCGTGGATCCGGAGGGTGATGGGATGAGCTGGATGATCTTTGCGGCCGCCTGGATGGGCGGCTTGGTGCTGCTGGCGTGCTGGCGGATGTGGCGGGGGCCGACGGTGCCGGACCGCGTGGTGGCGCTGGATGTGGTGAATACGCTGGTGGTGGCCGAGATGGTACTGCTGGCGGCGGTGTTCAGGACGGCGATGCTGGTGGACGTGGCGATCGTCTATGCGCTGCTGGCCTACGTCGGCACGCTCTACATTGCGCGCACGCTGCCGAAGAAGGGGGAGGCGGAGTGATGTTGGCGACGGTGTTCCATGTGCTGATCGGCGCGTCGCTGGTCGTCGGGCTGTTCTTCCATACGCTGGGCGTGCTGGGGATCTTGCGGTTCCCGGACGTCTACACGCGGCTGCATGCCGACACGAAGGCGACGACGTTCGGCAGCATTTTCATCGGGCTGGCGGTGGTGTTCTGGGCGATTGGCGAGGCCATTGCGGCGGCGCAGGCGGGGGCCTGGGCGAACCTGGTCCTGCATGTGGCGATTGCGGTCGTGGTGCTTTGCGTGACGAACGCGACGGGCGGCCATGCGATTGCGCGTGCGGCGTGGCGTGCGGGCTATCGTCCGAAGGGCGCGGTGGTGGATGCGCTGGCGGCGGACGAGGTGGCAGGACGGGTCGGCGAGCCGGACGAGCCGGAAGCGCCCGTTGCGGCAGAAGCGGCGGCCCCGGCAGAAGCGGCCCCGGCAGAGGCGCCGGAAGCGCCTGCTGCGGCAGAAACGGCGGACGCGCCCGCACCCGAGGCGCCTGTGGCGGCCGAGCCGGTCGTCGCGGAGGCGGCTCCGGCGGAAGGAGGGAAGGCATGAGTGGATCGATTTTGGCGTTGCAGACGTTCCTGCTGGCCGGGATGGTCGTCCTGGCGGTGCTGGTGTTCCGCCTGCATCGGCTGATGGCGTCGGCGGTGGCGCTGTCGGCATTCAGTTTGATGATGGCGCTGGAGTTCTACCTGCTGAAGGCGCCGGACGTGGCGATTGCCGAGGCGTCGATCGGGGCGGGCCTGACGACGGCGATTTTGATGATGGCGATCCGTACGGTGCAGCGTCGCCAGGAGGCGGCGAAGAAGGCCGGGGCGGAGCCGTCGGACGGGAGGGCGGAGCCATGAGCGCGAAGGAATCCCGCCATCCGTTCTGGAAGGCGTTCGTCCTGCTGGTGCTGGCGGCGATGGCCTGGATGGTCGCCGGCACGTTGCGCTTCGGGGCGCCGCAGGAGACGCGGACCGACGACTACTACATCGCGAACACGCAGCGCGACACGGGCGCGAACAACGCGGTCACGGCGATCGTGTTCGACTATCGCGGGTTTGACACGCTGGGCGAGGCGACGGTCCTGGTCTGCGCGGTGATGGGCGTGGGGCTGGCGCTGCGGCGTCGGCAGCCCGGAGAGGAGTGCGACGAATGAACAGCCGCATTGTCCGCCATATTGCACGGCTTGCGTGGCCGTTCTGCCTGGTCTACGGGCTGTATGTCGTCCTGCACGGCCATCTGACGCCGGGCGGCGGGTTCCAGGGGGGCGCCGTGATGGCGACGGGGGCGGCGCTGATGATGGTCTCCGGCGCGTGGGATGCCCGGTCGCGCGGCCGCCACTACGCGGCGTCGTCGGCGTTCGAGACGGTCGGCCTGCTCGGGTTCGTCGCGCTGGCGTTCGGCGGGCTGCTGCTCGGCGCGGGGTTCTTCCATAACTGGCTGGCGAACACGGGCGGGGCGTGCTTCGGGCTGCCGGTGGCGTCGGGGCCGAATCCGGGCGTCATGCGCACGGCGGGGACGATCCCGCTGATGAACATCGCGGTCGGCGTGGAGGTCTTCGGCGGCATTTCCGTGATTTTGTGCTACATCCAGAAGGCGTTCCACGACGCCGACGGCGACGAAGCCGCCGACGAGGAGGCCCACGATGAAGATTGACTTGCTCGCGAACGCCCCGTTCATTGCGGCGGGGCTGCTGCTGCTGGTGGGCCTGGCGACCATCCTGTATCGCCGGAACCTGATCCGGATGCTCATGGGCTGCTCGCTGGTCGAGGCCGCGGTCAACCTGTTCCTGGTGTCGCTGGGCTACCGCCACGATGCCGCGGTGCCGATCTATACGAACGCCGAAGAGGGCGTCGAGATGGTCCTGCCGACCGTCCAGGCGCTGACCCTGACGGCCATCGTGATCGGCCTGGCGACGACGGCGATGATGCTGGCGCTGGTCATCGTGATCCACCGCCACTACGGCACGCTGGACATCCATGAAGTGCGGAGGTTGCGTCAATGAGCCCGAGCGTGCAACACTTCTTCTCGATGCCGGCGCTGCTGGTCGGCGTCCCGCTGCTGGGGGCCTTCCTGCTGCCGCTGGCGGCGAAGCTGTCGAAGGGGCTGCGGACGGCGCTGTTCCTGCTGGCGGTGGCGGCGACGTCGGCCTATGCCCTGGGCGTGGCGGGCACCGTCCTGGCGGCGGGCGCCCCGATGTCCTACCTGTTCGGCGCGCCGAAGGGCCCGGGGATGGCCCTGGCGGTCCCGGAATGGATGGGCGGGATGCCCGTGCGCATCCTGTTCCACATCGATGCGGCGGGCGCGCTGATGGTGGCGGTGACGGCGCTGACGTCGCTGGCCGCGTCGCTGGTGGCGGTGCGCTCGGAGAAGCCGGCGACGGGCAAGCGCTACTTCTATCCGCTGTTCCTGCTGCTGGTGGGCGGCGTCTACGGGATGTGCTCGACGGGCGACCTGTTCAACTTCTTCGTGTTCCTGGAGATCACGTCGCTGTCGGGCGCGGCGCTGGCGGCCTACCGCATCGACCGCGGGCTGGCGGCCGAGGCGGGGCTGAAGTATGCGGCGGTGTCGTCGCTGGCGGGCCTTTCGTTCCTGCTGGGCGTCGGCATCCTGCTGGGCCAGCACAACCTGCTGAACATGCCGGCCCTGTCGGCGCACCTGGCGGCGCACGGGGCGACGGCGCTCGACCTGGTGGCCCTGGCGTTGCTTGCGGCCCCGCTGCTGCTCAAGTGCGGCGCGGTCCCGATGCACCACTGGACGCCCGACACCTATTCGCGCGCCCCCCATCCGGTCTCGGCGTTCCTGCTGGTCTCGTCGCAGGCGTCGCTCTACGGCCTGTTCCGCGTCGTCTTCAGCCTCTACGGGGCGGCGGCACCGGTGCGGACGCTGGGCGTGGCGCTGATCGCCGTGGCGGTGCTGTCGATGTTCATCGGCGTGACGATGGCGCTGCTGCAGCACGACGTCAAGCGCCTGATCGCCCACCACGCGGTCTCCCAGACCGGCTACATGATCCTGGGCGCCGGCGTCTGCCTTTTCCTGCTGGGCAACGGCGGGGCGGTGGCGGCCTACGGGCGCGACGCGCTGGCCGGGTCGCTCTTCCACATGATGAACTACGCGCTCTACAACGGGCTGCTGTTCGTCGCGGCGGGCGCGGTCATCCACCGCACGGGCCGCCGCAACCTCGACGCGATGGGCGGCCTCTCGGCGGCCATGCCGGCGACGGCGGCCTGCTTCGGGATCGGAGCGCTCGCCATTGCGGGCATCCCGCCGCTCTCGGGGTTCGCCTCGAAGTGGGTCCTCTACGAATCCACCTTCCGCCTGACTCCGTTCCTGGCGCTTGTCGCGATGGTCGTCAGCCTGTTGACCCTCGCCTCGTTCGTCAAGGTCTTCCAGTCGATGTTCCTCGGCCCGGCGCGCCCCGCCTTCGCCGAGGTCCGCGAAGTGCCCCGCCCGTGGGTGCTCGCGATGGTCCTGCTGGCGGCCCTGACGGTCGCCATCGGGCTGTTCCCGGGCGTCGTGATGGACCGCGTCCTGCTGCCGGCGGCCGACGCCCTGCTCGATCCCGCCGCCTACCGCGCCGTTTTCACAGGAGTGCCCTAACATGACCATCCTGCCCCTTGCGACTGTCGCGCTCTTCACGCAAAACGGCGGCTACGCCCCGCTGGCCTGGCTGCTGGCCATCGTCCTGGCGCTGGCCCTGGCCCTCCTGATCCGCCGCCGCGGCCGTTCCGACGCGCCGACCGGCCCCGAAGCCCGCACGCCCTTTGTCTCCGCGAACCCGTGCCCCGACCTGGACGCCGCCCGCGTGACGGCCTCCCACCTCTACTGGGGCTTCTTCAAGGCCCTGGCGCCCTACTACGACAAGATGCGGGCCTTCCATTCCGGCATCCTTTCC
This sequence comes from Kiritimatiellia bacterium, assembly GCA_045627965.1. Lineage (GTDB taxonomy): Bacteria > Verrucomicrobiota > Kiritimatiellia > CAIQIC01 > Lenti-01 > RGIG3636. The sequence continues at coordinate 4,735 of JAZQOP010000063.1, forward strand.
GACTACGTCTTCTGGTTCCTCCTTTCGATCGCCGCCCTCTTCCTGGCCGTGATGCTGGCCCGCTAGCCTCCGTCCGCCCCCGACCGACCTCCCGCCCCGCCGACCGCCGCCTCCCCGATGAAACCGACCCGCAAAAAGCCCGCCAAGGCCTCGCCATCCGCCGCCAAGCCGCGCCTCCACAAGCGCCCGGCGCCCAAGAAGGCCTTTTCCGCCCGCAAGCGGGCCGCCATCGAGCGCGACCAGGCCGAGCGCCGCCGCCTCGACGCCGCCGAATCCCCCGCGATGCCCGACCTCCCGCCGCCGGATGCCGCCCCCGCCCCCGACCTCCCGTCCGCCGCCGCGCCCGCCGGCGCCTTCCTCGACGCCCCGGCGCGCACCATCGCCATCGTCGGGCGCCCGAACGTCGGAAAATCCTCCCTCTTCAACGCCATTGCGCGCCGCCGCATCGCCATCGTCCATTCCGAGGAAGGCGTCACCCGCGACATCCTGTCCGCCCCCGCCGAATACGAAGGCCAGCGTTTCCAGATCGTCGACACCGGCGGCCTCGCCCAGATGGACCGCGCCCGCACCGACGACGCCATTGCCGCCGCCGCCGCCGAACAGGTCCACGCCGCCATCGTCGATGCCGCCGCCATCATCCTGGTCGTCGACATCCGCGCCGGCCTCAAGCCCCTCGACCTCGAGGTCGCCCGCCTCCTGCGCGCCGCCCACCGCCCCGTCTTCGTCGCCGCCAACAAGGCCGACGACGATCCGGAGAGCCACGCCGGCGAGGACTTCTTCGAGCTTGGCTACCCCGTCTTCCCCGTCTCCGCGACCCATCATCTCGGCCTCGACGCCCTCCTTTCCGCTGCCCTCAAGGTCCTCCCCTCCGCCACCGCCGCCGACGAGCCCATGCGCCTGAGCATCGCCGTCGTCGGCCGCCCCAACGCCGGCAAGTCCTCCTACATCAACCGCCTCCTCGGACGCAACCGCCTCATCGTCTCCGACATCGCCGGCACGACCCGCGACACCATCCGCGTCCCGTTTTCCATCGAAAACCGCCACTACTGGCTGATCGACACCGCCGGCATGCGCAAGCAGGGCCGCGTCCACGCCTCCGTCGAAAAATTTTCCCTCTTCCGCGCCGAGCAGGCCATCGCCGACGCCGACCTTGTCGTCCTTGTCCTCGACGCCCAGGAAGGCCCCGGCACCCAGGAAAAGAAGATCGCCGCCCTCGTCCGCGAAAACCACAAGGCCTGCGTCGTCCTCGTCAACAAGTGGGACATCGCCCGCGAACATGGCGACATCCGCCCCTCCGACTATGAAAAGGCGATGCGCAAGGACATGTTCTTCCTCGGAGACATCCCCGTCCTTTTCATTTCCGCCAAGACCGGCGAGAACGTCAAGCGTTCCTTCGCCGTCATCGACGCCGTCGCTTCCCGCCTCGAAACGCGCCTCCCGACGGGCGTCCTGAACCGCGCCATCCGCGACGCCTTCGCCGCCTCGCAGCCCCCCATCCGGCGCAACCGCCAGCTCAAGTTCTACTACGCCACCCAGACCGGCCGCAACCCGCCGCGCGTGACGCTCTTCGTCAACGATCCGGCCCTTTCCACCCCCGCCCACCAGGCCTACCTCGCGTCGAAGCTGCGCACCGCCTTCGCCCTCGGCGGCGTCCCGATCGTCATCCGCTACCGCTCCTCCCACGGCGAAAAACCGGACGAATGACGCCCTTTGCGCGAACCCTCCTTTGCGCCATCGCCACCGGTCTCCTAGCCGCGGCGACGCCGGCCGCGGACCCCGTCCCGCCCTTCTCGCCAGTCCCGGCCTCCTTGCCTCCCTTGCCCGATTCGCCCGTTCCCCTGGCCCCCTCCGATGCCCTGCCGCTGCCCGAGCCGATTGCGGCACACCCGACGCGCCTCCCCCCCGTCCGCCTTTCCCTTGCCGCCCGGCAGCCCGACCCTTTCGGACGCTTCGACGCCCCTCCCGTCCTCTCCTCCCTCGAAGTCCAGACCCCGATCCCCAACCTATGGGTCGGCCTGACCGACCTAGCCCTTCCCCTTCGCCCCTCCACCGTCGAAGACCCCGGCGGACTCCTCGACAGCCTCACCGGCGCCTCCCCCATGCTCCGCTACCGCCTCTCCTTCTGACCCGTCCTCGCTCCGCCCTCCGCCCTTCGCCCTCCCCCCCCTCTCCCCCCTTTTCCCCCCCCCCCCCCCCCCCCCCCCACCCTCCGTGGTTAACGTGGAACCAT
>JAZQOP010000064.1:0-4355 GCA_045627965.1 Kiritimatiellia bacterium
GGGGGCGGCAAGGGCGCGACGGAGCGCTTTTCGTGCGGATTGGCGTTGCAGGGGCAGGGCGGGCGGTGGTAGGGTTTGCGCGATGACCGCATCGAAGGAACAGAAAAAGCATGCTCGCAGGGGATGGCGGGCCGGACTGTCGGCAATGGGCCGGGGGTTGCTGGCCGCCGTGGCGTGGTGCGGCCGGCTCCTGGTCGTCGCGCTGATGCTGCTGTTTTTGCTGGTGGCGTATTTGCATGTCGTCGGGGTGCCGTCGGTCTGGCTCGATTCGTTGCGGGAACGGGCGGCGGAGGAGGGGTATTTTCTCGAAGTGGACAAGGTGCGGCTGGCGATCGACGGCGGCCTGGTGGCCAGCGGCGTCAAGTTGTATGCGCGGGAGGACGACCCGGTTCCGCTGGTGACGGCGAAGTCGCTTTCGGCGGCGGTGAGCGTCGTGGACTGGGTGCTGGGGCGTCGGATGGCGCCGACGCTGGAGCTGCTGGGCGGCAAGGTGGCGATTCCCGTAGGCGCGGGGGGGGATTACGGTTCGCGGACGACGGTGCCGGTGGAGGACATCCGGGTCCGCTTCACCTTGCAGGAAGGGGAAATGGTGCTGCGGGAGTTCAAGGCGCGGATGCTCGGGATGCGGTTTGGAGGGCGCGGGGCCATCTACCTGGGCGAGTCGGAGGACGGCGGGGAGGGCGTCGATCGCCCGGTCGAAACGGTGATGGAGGCGCTGGAACAGGTGCCGGACGAGCTGGTGCGCCTCGTGAAGATGTTCCAGCAGATGAAGTTTGCGGAGGAGCCGACGGCCGCCTTTACGTTCACGTTCTATCCGGAGCACCCGGAGGCGAACGCGTGGGCGGCGGACCTTTCGGCCGGGGCGGGCCGCCTGGGGGCGGTGGACTGGACGTCGTTTGCGCTGGCGGCGCGGTGGCGCGAAGGCCGGCTGTCGCTGGAGCAGCTGCGCCTGGGCGTCGGCGGGGACGGCGACGAGGCCCTGGAGGCGTCGGGGTGGTTCGAGCCGGGCAGCGGGGAGGCGTTCGCGAAGGCGACGTCGACGCTGCGGCCGCTGTCGATGGCCAAGGCGCTGCCGCCGGAATGGGTGGCGGAGGCGACGAACTGGGTGGATACGCTGGATTTTCCGCTGCGCCTGGAGGCGGCGGCGGGGCCCGGTCCCGCCGCAGGGCTGGCGACGCAGGCGTTCGCGAAGGTGACGGCGCGAGGGGTGTCGCTGCGCGGGCTGGAGGTGCCCGTGCTGACGCTTGACATCCGCCAGGTGGACGGGGCGACGGAGATTCCGTCGGGGCACTTCAAGGTGTCGGACGGGACGCTGGCGGGCGAGGCGGACATCCGGAACCTGCGGATCGACGAGCGGACGTGGGACTACGGGCTGGACCTGGACGGCAAGCTGGTGCCGACCTGGCTCGACAGGTTCCTCTCGGAGGAGGAATGGCCGGGCGTGAAGAATGTGCTGGGCCGGTTCGCGTTCCGCTCGACGCCGTCGATGACCCTGCGGATCGACGGCCGCGGGGATGACCCGAACGTGACGGTCCAGGGCCCCTGCACGGTCACGGATTTCGACGTGCACGGCGTGGCGGTGGACCGCGCGACGGCGGGCTTGCTGGTGAGCAACGGGGTGGTGCATCTGCGGCGGCTCCAGGCGTCCCGCGGCGAAACCGAGGCGCGCGGGAACGTGGATATCGACCTGGACCGCCAGACGGTGCGGTTCAAGGCGGAATCGACGTTGCAGCTCGGCGAGTCGGGCGGGATGCTGGGGCCCGAGGTCGGGGAGTTCCTGGGGCGGTTCCGCTTCGAGGGGCCGACGACGGCGAAGGCGGAGGGCGTCCTGGATTACTGCTCGTTCGCCCTGAACGACCTTTCGGGGCATCTTGAGGCCGACCGGGCGGGGGCCGGGGCGTGGCTGGCGGACGCGGTTTCGTTCGACGTCCGCGTGAAGGGATTGGACATCGAGTTGTCGAATGTGACGGCGGACGGCTTCGGGGGGCATGCGTCGGGGTCGGCCCGGTTCTACCCGGTGGGGCGCGACAGCCATTGGCGCTACGAGGCGGTCGTCGAGGCCGAGGAGGTGCAGCTCGACCAGGTCCTGGCGGCGGCGCTCGGGCCGGATTCGACGAACGACTTGCGCGGGTCGGTGACGGGCGGCGGGCACCTTTCGGGCTATCTCGACGACACCTGGGCGGAGACGATGCGCGGCCGGGGCAAGGTGGCCTTGCGCGACGGCTGGATCTTCCAGGTGCCCCTGTTCGACGGCTTGACCACGGTCCTGAAGCTGGCGGCGCCGGACTTCTCGTTCTTTGCGCAGACGGATGCGACGGCGTCGTTTGAGATCGCCGACGGGCGCCTGCGGACGCCGGACGCGGCAATCGAAGGGTCGCTGTTCAGCGTGGCGGGCGACGGGTCCTACGGGCTGGCGGACGGGACGCTGGATTTCGACGTCGAGGTGCAGCTGCTGCGCGGCGGCTTCTTCGCCAAGCTGGTGCGCATCGTGACCTCGCCGGTGACGTCGCTGCTCAAGTTCAACCTGTCGGGCACGCCGAGCGACGCGAAATGGCGCCCGACGAACCTGAATCCGGCGAAATTGCTGGACTTGGCATCGGATGGCGTGAGCTCGCTGGCCGGCGTCGTGGGGCTGGGGGGCGACGACGGGACGGACGAGGAGGGGGCGGTGCGCCCGGTGGCGCCGCTGCCGGTCCCCGATGCGCCGACGACGGAGGCGGAATGATGGATGCGATGGTCGAGGAACGGAAGGAGCCGCTGCGCCACCCGGTGCGCTATCGGCTGGAGTATGCGGCCCTGCGGACGGTTTGCGCGCTGATCGCCTTCCTGCCGCACCGGGCGGCGCTGTTCGTGGCGGCATGCCTGGCCCGGCTGGCCTTCTGGGCGATGGCGTCGCGCCGGCGCGAGACCCTCCGGCGGATCCGCGAGGTCTTCGGCGACTCCGTGCCGCCGCGGCGCGCCCGCCGGATCGCCTGGCTGAGCCTGCGGAACGTTGCGTTCAACGCGGCCGAGATGGTCTACATGAACGGCGGCTTCAGAAAGCGCTCGCTGGCGCACCGGATCGTCAACCTCGACGAGCAGCTGCGCAAGTTCAAGGCGTGGACGGATGCGCATCCGTCGACGGGCCTGACGTTCGCGACGCCCCACATGGGCAACTGGGAGCTGGCGGGCCTGATGGCCCCGCACGCCGGCCGCCCGATCTTTACGCTCTATGCGCCGCAGCACAATCCGTTCGTGACGGACTTCCTTTCGCGCCTGCGGATGGCGGACGGCATCGAGCTGCTGCCGCGCGGCGAGGCGGCGTCGCTCAAGCGCATCATGGCCAACCTGCGCGCGGGCAAGGTGCTGGGCATCCTCCCGGATTTGCGCTCGAAGGCGCCGGGCGTCCGGACCCCGTTCCTCGGGGGCGAGGCAAACCTCTATCCCGGGATGGCCCTCCTGGCCCGCCAGACGGGCACGCCGATCTTCCTGGCGGTGATGCGCCGCGAGGGCTGGGCGAACCACCGCCTGTCGATCGAGGGGCCCTTCGAGGCCGATCCGGCGCTGCTCAAGGGCGAGGACATCCAGCGGCTGACGGGCCAGGTGATGTCGCGGATCGACGCGGTCATCCGCGAAACGCCCGAGCAGTGGTTCTGGTATAACAAGCGCTGGATCCTCGACCCGCTCGTGGAAAAGTAGGCGGCCGGGGCCGAAAAAACACGTTTCCATTGAATGGAAACGTGTTTCGGGCGTTTTTCCACTGAATGGAAGCGTGTTCCGGGGGGGGGCCAGGGAATGGAAACGTGTTTTGGCGCGCGGGGGCGGGGCGCCGCGGGGCTAGGCCATGCGGCGGGCGGCGGCCATGGCGTCGTCGACGGACGGGAAGAGGCGGACGATGCGGCCGAGGCCGAGGAGCTCGATGGTCTTGGTGATGCGCGCGTTCATGCCGGCGACGGCCAGGAAGGCGAGGTTCTGCATGGAGAGGCGCTGGAAGCGGCCAAGAAGGGCGAGGCCCTTGGAGTTGATGTAGGTGAGCTTGGTGCAGTCGAGGACGACGCGGGCACGGGGAAGCGTGACGAGCGGTTCGAGGAAGTCCTTGAACGTGTCGTGCGTCATGGAATCGATGGGGCCGGAGACGTGGACGACCGTAATGCCGTCGACGAGCTCGAGAGTGGTGGTGACTTGTGAATCTGCCATGGTGGATGGATCCTTGGGAACGCGGAGGAGGATAGCGGAAAAGCGGCCCGAGGGCAAGCGCGAACGGAGGGGTGACGGGATTTCCGGGCTTTTGGCGGGCGGGCCGTCGCCGTGAGATTATGGTGGAACATTGTGGGTTTTTGCGGATTATCGGGGTCCGGGGAAGTCGGATCGTAGCC
>JAZQOP010000065.1:0-3063 GCA_045627965.1 Kiritimatiellia bacterium
GGGGGGGGGGGGGGGGGGGGGGGGGGGGGGGGGAAGGGGGGGGGGGGGGGGGGGCCGCCGTGGATGTAGAGGAGGCGCCCGAGGGGCTGGCCGATGCCGGGGCCGCCGATCCAGGCGTAGGCGACGGCGTTGGCGGGGTTCAGTTCGAGGAGGACGTCGGGACCTATATTCATGACTATGTGCAAGAACCAGCAGTAAACGATCTTTTCCTACCGTCTATGCCAAGCACTCACCATATATATTCATCAAAAACAGGTTCTTTCTTCCGCAGAAATGTATGCGTCTCTGGCCCCCAGTATATCCTGTAAACCGTCCAATTCATTTTCGTGCATTCATTTTCAGGTGCCGCGGACGGCGCCTTGGGAACGAACATGAATCGCCAAGACTTTTCCCCATAATCCTCGGAAGGGTCATACTGGAAGCTGAGCGATTTGGATACTTCCAACGCCGCGTCATTTGCTGACTGCACATCAGTAATTTCCTTGCCCAGCGAAAAGGCCCATGATGGTTCGTGATTATGGAAATACTCTACCAATCCATTAGTCGCAACAAAGACACAAACGCCGCAATCTCTGCACAATTCTTCACCTGGAATGTGCATGACGAACATCCATCCTTCATCAAAAATCAACGCATATTTATTAGCAGGAAGCCATTCTCTCGCATACTCGATTTGTGCCGCAGACAAAAGAGCTTGTTCTCGTTCCAAGTCGCATATAAATGATTGGGCTAAGCCCGATGGCTTGAAAAGGAGCAGCACGGAACAGGCGGCCCATGCGAGGCACGATAGCGTCGTGGACATCATTCTATTCATCATGTTATGCCTCCATATGCACATTCAAATCTTCATTCAACGCTTAAACAAGTGATGTTGTTTTGTTTCCAAGCCGCTCTTGGGCCACTTGGCCTTAGGATCATATTTGTGCACCCATGTCGAATCAAAAATAAATATCGCTTCTAGTCCCAAAGACGGAACATCAAAAGGGGAAGGGCCATTCATTTCCCCATTAGGAGACGGATGTGTATGCCCTTCTGCGAATGCATTCGTTGGAATTGAACGAGGAGGATAAGAACAATCTGGCGTATTTTTCGGGTGAGCAGGCCATGGTTCTATGCTTATGCCCCAATCCGGATGATGAATGTAAAACCATCCGACCTCATTTCCCTTCCCCATCCAATTGGCATGTACGCGTCTCCTAAAATCAGGATGCATATTCATGTATTGTTGCAATGCTAGCGATGCTGTAAGTGCACTCATAGATTGCAATCCAAGTGGATCCACCAGCAAAACAGAATTGTTGCAGCAATAAACGAAGGAATTGATCGTATCAATGAACTTCAATGCATCTGACGTGACAAAACGCCCATTGGCGGAATTGTAAACCCGATGCCGGTAATACATCCACCCTTGGGAGTCGCCGAGGTGTTCGCGGGCGGTGTAGGTGACGCGGTTGGGATCGGGGCCGAGGTGGGAGCGGAGGGAGCCGAAGGCGGAGTAGGCGTAGGTCTGGGTGACGTGGCCGCCGGGGCCGGTGAGGGCGGCGATGGAGCCAAGGGCGTCGGCGTGGAAGACGCGGCGGGCGCGGGGGGAGCCGTCGATGAAGAGAAGGCGTTCGATGGGCTGGTCGATGCCGGGACCGTTGACCCAGGCGTAGGCGACGGCGTTGGCAGGGTTCAGTTCGAGGAGGACGTCGGGCCCGTCATGGACGAAGCGGGTAGCCAGGCAATCGTTGAAGGCCTGGCTCTGCCGGTTGCCCTCGCCATCGAATTCGTAGCGAAAGACGCTTCCGCTAGTGTCGATCAAGGTGGTCATACGTCCGGCGGAGACGTAGATGGGAGAGATGGATTTTCCGTTGCCGACGATTTCGGCAAGGCCGTGATGTTCGTCGTGGGCGGGCTCGTCGGTACAATCTTCAGATACGTAGCACTTGGCTGTAAATAAAGCTCCTCCATAGACATGACGACAGCTCGCCGTGTCTTAAACAAGCCTATTACGTCATTTTTAATGTGCGTTTTAACATATGTTCCCTCATTTAAAATTAGTTTTCCAAAGGTTTCCGGGAGAAAGTCAAATGTGGAAGACAATTCAACGAAATCAATAAGTCCATTTCTTATGAAAACATCAAAAAACAAGGAATGCTTGCTGTCGTCAACTTCTCCTGTCAATTCGCCCAAAACAAAGGTTGGACATCCTTCAATTTGCAGAGGACTTGGAACTTTGTCAAACTGCAAAAAGGCACCGCAGCCTGTAAATTCAAAATGACAAATGGATTCTGAACATTGTCTGCGTAAAGATATCTTGAGTAGAGTATTCTCGTCTAAAATTAATTGCACTGCACGACGCAAAACGTACAGCCAGATATTGAAATCCGTCATCTTCTTTTTCCTTATGGAATCCACGCCGTCCCGAGATTGGGAACGCCATTGATAACGCGGCCTCGCACCATAATCTCAATCTGATTTATTGAAACTGAAAATTCAAATCCACCTTCACTTATGCCTAATTTTTGGCTTGTCGCACATACTTCACTTTCAAGCGCCAGCAAAGCCTTATGAGCATCGTAGGCAAACAATTTTAATAAAGGATCGAAGTTATGTTTTTGAGAACCGAAAATATGGACGATTTAATTTGCTCTACTAAGAGCATTCTGGGCTAGCACAATATGCCGTGGGTTCGTCAAGGCGCCAGACGAAAGAAGTGATTGAATTGTGGCCACATCACCCCGGCTCATTGCGGCAAGAATTGTGGCGGTAGGCGAATCGGGGAATAGCCCGAATGTATCTGTCATGTGAACAGGAGCATTCGCAACATAGAGATAGTCGCCTGCGCCAATATAGGGGGCCAAAGGATCGATTGTCGTAAACCTGCCACTGCTATTCCCATATATCCGATATCGGTAATACACCCACCCTTGGGAATCTCCCAGTTGTTCGCGGGCGGTGTAGGTGACGCGGTTGAGGTCGGGGCCGGAGGAGGAGCGGAGGGTGCCAAAGGCGGTGTAGGCGTAGGTCTGGGTGACGTGGCCGTCGGGGCCGGTAAGGGCGGCGACGGAGCCGAGGGCG
>JAZQOP010000066.1:0-2691 GCA_045627965.1 Kiritimatiellia bacterium
GGGGATGGGATGGCCGTCCGTGCCTAGGGCTTGGCGGCGGGTGCACCCGGGCGGCGGCCCTTGGAATGGGGGGCGATGACCATCAGGATGTTGCGGCCGATGAGCTTGGGGGCCTGTTCGACGACGCCGGCTTCGCGGCAGTCGCCGATGACGCGGTTCATCAGTTCGTGCCCGAGCTCCTTGTGGGCGTTTTCGCGGCCGCGGAAGGAGAGGGCGACCTTGACGCGGTGGCCTTCGCCGAGGAACTCGACAAGCTTGCGGAGCTTGGTGGCGTAGTCGTTGTCGCCGACGCTGGGGTGGAACTGGACCTCCTTGACCTTGGTGACGGCCGCGTTGCGCTTGTTCTGCTTGTCCTTCTTGGACTGTTCGTAGCGGAACTTGCCGTAGTCCATGATCTTGCAGACAGGGGGGCGGGGGGCGGGGGAAATCTCGACCAGGCCCAGGCCGAGGCTTCTGGCGCGGTCCTGGGCGTCGCGAGTGGCGACGATGCCGAGCTGTGCGCCGTCGGGGCCGATGAGGCGGACTTCGGGGACGCGGATGCGCTGGTTGATGCGGGTCGAAAACCCGCCACGGTCGTTGGGATCTCTCGGTTGTATGGTTCGTTCTCCTGTTTGCCGGGGTTGTTGGGTCCCGATTTATGGCTGTAGGGCGGCCGCGCTGGGCGAGGGGACCTGGCGTTCCTTCTCGAGCTTGTCGAGGAGGTCGGCGAGGGCCATGGCGCCCAGGTCGCCGTCCGTGCGATGGCGGACGGAAACGGTGCCTTGTTCGATTTCCCGCTTGCCGATGACGAGCATGTACGGGATTTTCTGGGTCTGGGCGTCGCGGATCTTGGCGCCCATCTTTTCGGGGCGGGAATCGACGACGGCCCGGAAATCGCGTTCGCGGAGGGCCTTGGCGATGGCTTCGGCGCCGGGGATCTGGGCGTCGGTGACGGGGATGAGCTGGAGCTGGACGGGGGCGAGCCAGAGGGGGAAGGCGCCGGCGTAGTGCTCGATGAGGATGCCGAAGAAGCGCTCGAGGGAGCCGAGGAGGGCGCGATGGATCATGTAGGGGCGGTGCTCGGCGCCGTCGGGGCCGGTGTAGGTCATGTCGAAGCGTTCGGGGAGGTTGAAGTCGAACTGGACGGTGGAGACCTGCCATTCGCGGCCGATGGCGTCGCGGACCTTGACGTCGATCTTGGGGCCGTAGAAGGCGCCGCCGCCTTCGTCGATTTCGTAGGCGATGCCTTCGGCGGAGAGGGCCATTTCGAGGGACTTCTGGGCGAGGTCCCAGCGTGCGGGATCGCCGACGGCCTTGGCGGGGCGTGTGGCGAGGTAGGCGGTGATGTCCTTGAAGCCGAAGACGCGCCACATGGCGATGGCGAAGCGGACGCACTCGCGGATTTCGGACTCGACCTGGTCCTCGGCGCAGTAGATGTGGGCATCGTCCTGGGTGAAGCCGCGGACGCGCATGAGGCCGTGGAGGACGCCGGCGCGTTCGTAGCGGTAGACGGTGCCGAGCTCGGCCCAGCGGATGGGCAGTTCGCGGTAGGAGCGCTTGCGGCTCTTGAAGATCTGGATATGGAACGGGCAGTTCATCGGCTTGATGTAGTAGCGCTGCTCGTCGATGTCCATGGGGGCGTACATGTTCTCGGAGTAGAAGCCGAGGTGGCCGCTGGTCTCCCAGAGGTTGGCGCGGCCGATATGGGGGGTGTAGACCATTTCGTAGCCGGCGCGGTAGTGCTCGCGGCGCCAGAATTCCTCGATGGTGGCGCGGATGCGTGCGCCCTTGGGGTGCCAGTGGACGAGGCCGGGGCCGACGGATTCCTGGATGCTGAAGAGGTCGAGGTCGCGGCCGAGGACGCGGTGGTCGCGGGCCTTGGCCTCCTCGCGCATCTTGAGGAAGGCGTCGAGGGCGTCCTGGGACTCGAAGGCGGTGCCGTAGAGGCGCTGGAGCATGGGGTTCTTCTCGTCGCCGCGGAAGTAGGAGCCGGCGACGGAGAGGAGCTTGAAGGCCTTGACGGCGCCGGAGGAGGCGACGTGGGGGCCGCGGCAGAGGTCGGTGAAGTCGCCGCTGTGGTAGAGGGTGATCGTTTCGCCTTCGGGGATGTCGGCGAGGCGTTCGAGCTTGAAGGTCTGGCCGCGGGCCTTCATGAGGTCCATGACGGCCTCGCGGGGCTGCTCGTCGCGGACGAAGGGGACGTCGGCGGCGACGATCTTGGCCATTTCGGCCTCGATGGCGGGGAAGTCCTCGACGGTGAGGCGGTGGGCCATGTCGAAGTCGTAGTAGAAGCCGTCCTCGGTGGAGGGGCCGATGTCGAACTTGGTGTCGGGCCAGAGGTGGCGGACGGCGGCGGCCATGATGTGGGCGGCGCTGTGGCGCATCGTGTCCAAGCTGGAAGGGTTGGAGCTCATGATTTCGTAATCCTCGTTAAACGTGGAGCCGCAAATCTACGCGTGGGCGGCGGGGAAGTCAACGCGTAAACGCGAAAGGGCGCGTGTTCCGCCGTTTTTCCGGGATGGCGGGCGGCGAGCGGAAAGCCGGCCGGCGGAAGCGCGCCCGGGAGCCCCGCAGCCGGCCGGGGCGGGGATCGGCGGGAGCGGGCGCCGTGGCGGGGCGTCGGGGCGGCGGGTGGAAATGGCGGAAACGTTAAGGTTTGGCCATAATCTCGCAAGGTGCGGCGGGGCGGGAAAGGGGCGCCTCCGCGGGGGG
>JAZQOP010000067.1:0-1712 GCA_045627965.1 Kiritimatiellia bacterium
CGACGCCAACGGCAACATCACCGACCTGTTGGCTGAAGACGGCGCCCTCCTCGCCCACTACGCCTACGCTCCCTACGGCACCCCCACCGCCCAATCCGGCCCCCTCGCGACCTCCAACCCCTTCCGCTTCAGCACCAAATACCACGATCCTGAAACCACCCTCTACTACTACGGGTACAGATTCTATTCGCCAGGATGGGGCCGCTGGACGACCAAAGATCCTTTAAAACATCTTGTAGAATCAGGAGTATCTATGCCTGTGAATAACATTGAGCATTTGGTGCTTCTAGCGGATATTATGCCCTATCATTTTGTGTCGAATGACCCGCAAAATGGGGTTGACCTTTATGGCTTGGCAGAAGAAAACAATAGCACGTTTAATCCTTGCGCCTGTTTTTCACTAAAATTCTTTGTCTCCTATTGGTCCTGGAAAAATTTGAGTTTTGTTGATGGCGTTCCTGTTTCCCGCGAAATGGCTTCCACTTTCTCACCCAATTGGGCCTTGAAATATAAAATCTACAAATCAAACAGGAAGTGTTGTGCTGGGCTAAAAGCCGTCAGCGTGGATTTGCGATATATGCGTCGTGGCCATCAACATTTACGACGGCATTGCCATAGATGGGATGTGGATCAAGGGTATCAATGGTCGTTAATCGACGGAATCGTTTATCCCGATCCAGGATTAGGTTCTGTGAGCGATCGATTTGATTCAAAATCAAAAGTATACGTTACGACGATTGTTGGAGAAACAACATGTGGAACTGAAGTATTTGATGTCCAATAGGGGCTGATTTATGCGAACTGGCTGTTTTCTGGCGCTTATCTTGATGTGTTGTGCCTGCACGCGGGAACAAAAAATTATTGATGATTCAATACGTCATTGCGATAAAGTAATTGAAATTAAGGGGGATGGCCCAATCGTTTATAGATCATGGGATTATACTGGACGATTAACGTTTGGAACAGCAAGCCATTACGTCATCGTCGACGGGGAAAACTTGATTGTAAATGACCATTTCTATGACATCCGAAAAGATGTCGTGGATATTGTTATCGCTGGCGATGTCGTTACCGTCGGCGGGGAAATAATAACTGGAATGGCACTTACGGCTGAACAAAACGAGAGATACTTCCCGACGGAGGAACTTGATTTTATGGTTTTAGGTCATCACATTAAAATTAAGTCTAAGATTTATGCGGGGATAAGCACAGATTTGCTAGGGCGCTCAGATGTTTTGATGGGGGATTTTCGGGTTCGGTTGACAGCGGACCAAATTATTTGCAACGGGACCAAGGTCGACATCCCGCCATACTCAATGCTTTACTTTACAGATAGCGGTGTGTCTTGCGCTTCGCCGGACGGTGAAACTCTCATGATGATCCTCGGCTTCAAAAAATGTGAATGACAAACGAATATTTGTGAATGGTAACAGGGTTCATTTGATGCGGTCATGCTCTTCTACTCTTATTTACATAATTCGATTGGCAAAAGGAATTCTTTCGGTAAGAACGGCGCCGCCACCCTCTACGCCGCCAACGAACTCAACCAGTACACCAACGCCCTGGCCGGCGGCCGCGCCCCCACCTACGACCTCGACGGCAACATGACCTCCGACGGCGAGCACCATTTCACCTGGGACGCCGAAAACCGCCTCGTGGGCGTTTCCCCCCGTGTCCTGATCACCGGCAGCCGCACCTATTCCTACGAATAC
>JAZQOP010000068.1:0-2788 GCA_045627965.1 Kiritimatiellia bacterium
GCTGGCGTGGGGCGGCGCGGCGGCGGCGTCGGACGGGTTTGCGCTTCGGCTGTACGGGGAATTGGCGGCGTCGACGACGGGGAACGTGGCCGTTTCGCCGTATAGCGTGGGGGAGGCGATGGCCTTGGCGGCGGGCGGTGCGAAGGGGGCGACGGCCGGGCAGATCTTTTCCGCGGTGGTGCCGGCGGACGTGGCGGACGTGGCGGGCTATTTTTCGCTCAAGAACGGCGACTGGGAAGCCCAGGCGACGGCGGGCGGCGGCCATTTGCGTGTCGCCAACGGCATTTGGACGACGGGCGAGGCGCCGTCGGGGGCCTTCGCCGGCTTGGCCGCGGAGGCCTACGGGGCGACGGCGGACGTCCTGGATGCGTCCGAGCCCGCGCAAGCCGCCAACACGCTGAATGCATGGGTTTCGGCAAAGACGGATGGCCTGATCCGGCAGCTGGTGTCGGCGGGGGATTTGGCCGGGGCGCCGCCCATCGTCCTCATCAACGCGATTGCGTTCCAGGGGTTCTGGAAGCGTCCGTTCGATGCGTCCAGGACATGTCCGATGCGGTTTGCGGCGGCGGCCGGCGAGATCGGGACGGTTCCGATGATGGCGCAGACGGCGCGCTTTGCGCTGGCGGACCTTGGCGATGCGCAGCTGTTGCGGATGCCCTACGCGGGGGATGAGATCGAGATGCGGATCGTGCTCCCGAAGGAAGGCGTGCCGTTGGCGGCGGTCGAGGCGCGGCTTGCCGATTCGTGGGACGGTTGGGCGGCGCAGGCGGAATTTTGCCAGGTGGACGTCCAGCTGCCGCGGTTCCGCCTGGGGTGGGGGCCGCAGGATTTGCGTGCGGCGCTGGCGGCGCTCGGCATTCACGACGCCTTTTGCGAAAAGGCCGATTTTTCGGGGATGGGCGCCGGGGTGCGGCCGGGGATGCCGCTGGCGTGCGTCGTCCATGCGGCGCTTGTCGACGTCGACGAGGAGGGGACGCGCGCGGCCGCGGCGACGGGCGTGATGGTCGGGAAGAGCATGGCGCGGCCGACGAAGCCGGTGCCGTTCCACGCGGACCGGCCGTTCCTTTTCGCGATCGCCGAGGCGTCGTCCGGCTCGATCCTGTTCATCGGGCGCGTCCAGCGGCCCGACACGTTCGAGGCGGCGGCGGCGCCGGCGGTCGACGAGGCGCCTGGCGAAGAAGAGCTTTTCCCTGAACCCGTTGAACTGCGTCGGACCACCGAAAGCGAGGACACCCCATGAAAAAACAAACGAAGCATCTGATTGCCGTCGCCTTTGCGGCCGCGGCGCTGGGCCTGGCCGGCTGCCAGCAGCTGGGCGACAGCTGGCTCCACGAGAGCAGCGATTCCGAGTTGGCGTCGGAGCTTTCCGAGCGCCTGGGGCGGGACACGATGCTGGCCTCGACGGCGTGGTATGTGAGCGTCGAGAACGGCGTGGCGACCGTCCGCGGCACCGTCGACAACGCGGGGCAGCGCGCCCGGGCGCTGTCGCTGGCCGAGGGGGTGGACGGGATCTACGACGTCATCGACCTCATCACCGTCCGCTAGGGGCGGGGGCCCTCCGGGCCGTTGCGCATGGGGTGCCGTTTGATGCGTGCCTGTCCGACGCTGGCCCTGCTGGCGTCGGCGCTGGCGTTGCTTGTCGGCTGCGGGACGCTGCCGCGTCATGCGACGGTGGTTTCGGAGGGCTACCGGGGGCTGCGGGAGCTGCCGGCGCCGGCGGCGGAGCGCAAGCGCGCGGACCAGACGGTGCTGGACGCGTTTTTTGCGGCCTACGGGATCGAGCTGGAGGAGGGGGAGGTCGAACGGATCATCCGGCCGCGGACGGGGCAGGGGAAGATCGTCTCGACGGCGCTTCGGCGTGTGGCGAAGGCGCACGGGGTGCTGCCGGTCGTGGTCAAGGCGGACGACACCGCGCTGTGGGATGCGCTGGGGGAGGGGGAGGTGCTGCTGGTGGTGCTGCCGGCGTCGAAGGGCTATTCCTCGGCCGCGCCGCTGGCGATTCCGGTGGCGTGGAACCGCGAGGAGGGCTGGATCGAGCTCTACGGGCCGGATCCGGCGGAGGCGCCGAAGCGGATTTCGTCGTTCGAGTTCTTTGCGCGCCGGCATCCGCTGTCGCACGCGGCGATGAAGCTCTGCCTGCCGCGCGACTACGCGAAGGGGTTCCAGGCGGATCGGACGTCGCAGATGGTGCTGGCGGATTTCTGGTTCGACAAGGGGGACTACCGGCGCGCGGAGGCGCTGTATGCGTCGATTGCCGAGCAGGACGCGCCCGGCGACGCGCAGGGGCTGGTGGGGCGGGCGAACGTCCTGGTCAAGCGTGGGCGGCCGTCGGAGGCGGCGGCGCTGTATCGCAAGGCGCTGGAGCTGGAGCCGGACAGCCCGAAGATCCACAACAACCTGGCGTATGCGCTGCTGCAGAGCGGCGACGGGCTCATGACGGCGCTGCGGCATGCGACGACGGCGCGGGACGCCGATCCGTCGAACCCGATCTACCTGGAGACGGTCGGCTCGATCCACCTGGCCCTGGGGGATGCGGCGCAGGCGGCGAAGACGCTGGAATATGCGTGGGGGCGGTCGCTGAGGCATCCGGAAAACGTGCAGGTGGCGATCATGGACCAGCTGACGCGCGCGTGGCTGGCGGCGGGCAACGAGGTGCTGGCGTGGCAGGTGGCGTCGTATCGCGTGCAGAACCACCCGGCCTTCCGCGTGCCGAAGGACATCTTGCGGGCGTTCCCTGCGCTGAAGAAGCTCGCGAAGGGGGCGCAGCCCGGGCGGCTGACGGTGGAGT
>JAZQOP010000069.1:0-2774 GCA_045627965.1 Kiritimatiellia bacterium
TTCACATTTTGGATGACACAACCTACATTTTCCGCCCCATTTCCCGCCCCCATTTTTTCCCGCTTTTTGCGCTTGCATTTTCGGCCCGTCTTGCTATCCTTCCCACAGGTTTGGGTGGCACCAACCGCCCAAATCGCCCAAAAATTCTAGAAAATTTGGAAAAAACCAAGCAAGGATGGTCCTCATGAAGAAATTCGCCCTCATCGTCGCTGCCGCTGCGATCACGGCCTCCGCCGCTTTCGCCGAGTCCGTTTACTCCAAAAACGCGGTCGGCTTCATCAACATCGACGCCTCGGCCGGCGAAATCTACTCCCTGACCTTCCCCTTCGTCGATATGGCCTCCACCAACGCCGGCATCGTCTTCAAGAACACCCAGCTCGCGCAGGATGCTCCCAATGGGTCGACGGTCTATTTCTGGGATGGGTCGTCCTGGTCGCCGTATTCCAAGGGCCGTAATGGTTTTACGACGTCCTATGAACTGAAGCCCGGCGAATGCTTCTTCTTCAAACCCAATGGGGACATGACGATTACGATGTGCGGCGAAGTCCCGGATGATGCCACGCTGGCTCGCGATATCACTCCTGCCGCTAATATCACGGCCGTCGGGAATCCGTATCCTGTTCCGACGCTTTTCAAGGATTCCGAGTTGGCCCAGAAAGCTTCTAATGGATCAACGGTCTATTTTTGGGATGGCTCCTCCTGGTCGCCGTATTCCAAGGGCCGTAATGGATTCACGACGACCTATGAAGTTCAGCCCGGCGAAGGATTCTTCTTCAAGACGATGGCATCGGATACTGAAGCCAAGACGTGGACGGTCGAGAAGCCCTACGTTTTCCCCTAAGGTTTTGGATACAACAGTTGAGTTAACCCTTTAGAAAGAAAGAGATCACGATGAAAAAGGTATTGGTTGGTTTGATGGTGGCGCTGATGGCGGTTTCCTCCTTCGGCGGGTTGTTTGTCCAGTGGGATGCTTGGGGCTTCATCAGTGGCGCGGATAACTCTCTTGGTGCGCTCGAAGATACCTCGACGACGCAGATCCTTTGGGACTTGGTCTACACGACCTCCGATTCGATTAACGCCTCCCTCAACGAGTCCACCGGCGCGATTGAATATGGTAGCGATGTCGTCATCTCCGAACGTGTCATCAACCCGACGACTCCCTCTGGCGATGTTTATGGCATTGGCGATGTGACGGATTATCTCGCGACGGCTAAGCCTTCCGAGACACCGATTTCGTTTGGTGACTACGTCTGGGCGGTGAATGGCGAGATGCTGGCCTATAAGAATGCCGATCCGGGCTATTCTTCCGGCAATATCTATGCGGCCATCTTCCAGTATACCGAGTCTGGCGATGTCTATGCTTCCTTCACCGAGCTTGTTACGCCGAACTGGGCGGCTGACGGAACTGGTGCGATGGATGCTGCAAACTTCTCGATGGACGGCGATACGTCGATGGAATACTTTGGCCATGTGAGCCAGATTCCGGAACCGGCGACGATGAGCCTGTTGGGCTTGGGCGCGTTGGCGATGATGATTCGCCGCAAGCTGCGCAAGTAACCGGTCTTCAACGGATCGCGAAACGCCTGGGCTTTGGCCCGGGCGTTTTTTTGTGCCCCCATCCCGCTTCCCAAGCCACCATTTTCCCGCTTCCCCAACCACGTACCCCCTCCGGCCTCCCGACCACCCCTAACCACCACCAACCACCCCCGCGTCGCCCCCCACTAACCACTATCCACTAACCACTAACAAAAGGGTCGTCCAATGCTCGCGCACAGAACGACCAATAGGATGGTGGTGGGGGATGGATTCGAACCATCGAACTCATAGAGGTCAGATTTACAGTCTGATGCGGTTGGCCACTTCGCTACCCCACCGATGAGTTTGTCATGACGCGAAAAATGGTGGAGCAGAAGGGATTCGAACCCTCGACCTCTACGTTGCGAACGTAATGCTCTACCAACTGAGCTATAGCCCCAGATATTGAAAACGGTGTTAAGATAACGTCTTTCCAGGAGATTGCAAGCAGGGAAGGCAAGAAAAACGAGATTTTGCCGTCAGTGAGGCAAAGAAGAATTCTTAAGGTCGTTCCGGGCCGCGAATGTTACTTTACGTCACGGAATTGTCCAACACAACGCCCTGCAAGGATATTATAGTACCAACGCTTTTTCCTTTTTCCGTCCTTTCCTTCACCATCCTTTTTTATGAAATCGGCTGTTCTCTTGTGCCTATTCGGCATTTTATCCTGCCTGACAAGCCCCCTACCCGCCATGGCCAGCACTCCAGACACCCCCCGGAATCCTCTGGAGCCTCAATACGTGGCTCCGATTTGGCCATCCATCACACCAAAACTCATCACCTATCGTCAGCCGGACTACACGGGGCCCTTTTTCTGCGGAAAGGCCCTTTCTGCCCCTGAAGGCACCCCTGGCGGCGCGGTGACTTTCCGCAAGGAGCTAGATTTGGGCGGAAAAGCGGTGGAGGTAGCCTACTTGCAGTATTTCGCCACCAAGGGAAGTGTCACCGCCACTGTAAACGGCACGGCCTTCCCGGGCTGCGGCAGCGCCATGTATCCGGAATGCCGGAAGGCGACCGACGCCCTGAAGGCTGGCGTCAATGAATTGCGCTTCACCGTGGACCAGGCCGATGCGGCAGTGATCGGCGAACTCTTCGTGCGCTATGCCGACGGCACCACCGCGCGTTTCTCCACAGACGACGGCTTCACCTGCTCTGCCGACGGCGAGAAGTGGCAGGCGGTCAGGACGGCGGAAATCACG
>JAZQOP010000070.1:0-2188 GCA_045627965.1 Kiritimatiellia bacterium
CAGAAGGGCAATCAGGTGGTCAGCGTTGCCTCTGCTGTCAGCGCTTCCCAGATGGGCGGCGGCGAGGAGGGGGACGGTGCGGTAGGGGCGGGTCCAGTAGTCGTATTCGTAGAGGCCTTCGTAGACCTTGCCGACGGCGCGGATGGTGGCCTGGTCGCCGGCAAAGGCCGGGTCGTAGCCGCGGAAGCGCGTGGTGACGGAGTAGATCGTGTCGGATCGGACGTTCGAGCCCGGGGCGCGGCCGCAGGCGGCCGGGAAGAGCGCCAAGGCGAGCGCCAGGAGGCGCGGCAGGAGGCGGGCCGCCCTTTGGGCGGGTCCCCTCCCCTGCGGCGCGGCGGACGGCGGGACGGCGGCGGCGGGAACGGAAACGCCGCCCGGCCCGGAGGACGGACGGCGTTCGTTGGGGCGAAGATTTTGCACGAAAGAGGCGAAAACCTTCGGGGCGCGAGGACTACTCGGCGGCGGGCTCGGCCGGGACTTCGGCGGGCGCCTCGGGGGCGGCCTCGGCGGCGGCGTCGACCTCGGCGGCGGCGTCTTCGGCGACGGCTTCGACCTCGGCAGCGGCGTCTTCGGCGGCGCCAAAGGATTCGTCGAGGATTTCGGAGGTTTCGGCGGCGGGCATTTCGACGAGCTGGCCGTCGTCGCCGACCTGGTAGACGACGGGTTCGGAAACGATGTCGGACTCGGCGGGGGCCGCGGCGGGCAGGGCCTCGGGGGCGGCAGGGGCGGCAGGGGCGGCGGCGACGGGGAGGTCGTCCATGATGGAGCCGGCGGAACCGCCGCCGCCCTTCTTGGCGTAGAGCATGCCGAGGGCGACGGTGTCGACCATGAAGATGGCGGCCAGGATGACGGTCAGGCGGGTCAGGACGTTGCCGGCGCGGCTGCCGAAGAGGCTTTCGCCCATGCCGCCGCCAAAGGCCATGCCCAGGCCCTGGTCCTTCGACTTCTGGGCGAGGATGACCAGGACGGCCAGGATGCAGACGACGACCTCGACGATCAGGAGGAGGGAGATGAGAACGCTCATGGGATGTATTCCTTCGGTTGGGGTGGAGATGCCGCGCAGGGCGGATCGGATGGGTTAGAGGGCCGCCTTGACGATGGCGATGAAGGACTTGGCGTCGAGGGCCGCGCCGCCGATGAGGCCGCCGTCGATGTCCGGCATGGAGAAGAGCTCCTTGGCGTTGGCGGGCTTGACGCTGCCGCCATACTGGATGCGGACGCCCTGGGCGACGGCCGGGGTGAACATTTCGCCAAGGACCTTGCGGATGAGGGCGTGGACGTCCTGGGCCTGGGAGCTCGAAGCGGTCTTGCCGGTGCCGATGGCCCAGACGGGCTCGTAGGCGACGACGGACTCGAGGATTTCCTTCTGCTCGAGGCCGGCGAGGGAGCCGCGGACCTGGGCGGAGATGACGGCCTCGACTTCGCCGGCTTCGCGCTGCTGGAGGGTCTCGCCGACGCAGACGATCGGATGGAGGCCCCAGGCGAGGGCGGACTTGACCTTGCGGTTGACGATGGCGTCGGTCTCGCCGAAGTAGGTGCGGCGCTCGCTGTGGCCGAGGATGACGTAGTGGCAGAAGAGCTCGCGGAGCATCTCAGGGCTGATTTCGCCGGTGAAGGCGCCGCTCTTCTCCCAGTGCATGTTCTGGGCGCCGAGGTCCATGTTCGTGCCCTGGAGGGCGGCGCTGACGCCGGAAAGGGCCGTGAAGGGAGGGCAGACGACGACTTCGACTTCGCGGAAATTCGAGAGTTCGGCCTTGAGGCCCTGGACGAGGTTGGCCGCCTCGGCGACGGTCATGTTCATCTTCCAGTTTCCAGCCACGATCTTCTTGCGCATGGGGATGTTCCTTCTTCTAGCAATGGACAAAATGAGAGCGTTGCGCGTCCGTCTTCCGGAACGCGCCCCCTCCTCTACCCCATCGGACCCCGCGCGTCAAGAAAAAGCGGGGGAAGGCGCGAAAAAAGTGCGCAGGAAAGGGGCGGGAGGGAGCGGGAGGGGGCGGGAGGGGCGAGTGGTTAGTGGTTAGTGGTTAGTGGGCGGGCTGGAGCCCGCCGGGGCGATGAAAGGGACGATTATTCGGCGAGGATGCGCGGCCGCAATTGTTGCCGAATGCGGCCCGCTCGGAGAGCGGGCCCTACCGAATGGGGCTTTAGAAAGGGATGAAAATTCGGCGGTTATGCGAATCCGCAT
>JAZQOP010000071.1:0-2227 GCA_045627965.1 Kiritimatiellia bacterium
CACGCCCGCGGCCCCCCGCCCGTCACCTGGGAGCGCTCCCGCCCCCACCTCATGGGCTACGACGACCGCGCCGCCTTCCGCCACGCCCTCCCTCCCGGCACCCCCGACGACGCCGTCGCCGCCTGCGTCGCCGACAAGGCCCGCCGCTTCGCCGCCCTCGCCGAAGCCGGCGCCGTCCCCGTCCTGCCCGGCGCCCCCGAGGCCGTCCGCCGCTGCGCCGACGCCGGCCTGCGCCTCGCCCTCTGCTCCGGCGCGCTCCTCTCCGACCTCCTGCCCGTCCTCCGCCAGGCGGGCATCGGCCGCCTCTTCGCCGCCATCGTCACCGCCGAGGACGTCGAGCGCTCCAAGCCCGACCCCGCCTCCTACCGCCTAGCCCTCGACCGCCTCGCCGTCGACCCCCGCGACGCCCTCGTCTTCGAGGACACCCGCGACGGCATCGCCGCCGCCCGGGCCGCCTCCATCCCCGTCGTCGGCATCGCCACGCACCTCCCCGCCGACGCCCTCCTCGCCGCCGGCGCCCGTTCCGCCGCCCCCACCCTCGCCGCCGCCGTCGACGCCCTCCTCGCCTGAACGCCCCCCCGGCCCGGCCGCCGGCCAATCGCCTGCATACGCCACTCGCGTCTTGCGTTCCGGCCTCCCAGCCCCTATGCTCCCCGCGCCATGAACACCAACCAGGAAACCGCCCGGCGCCGCACCCTCGCCATCATTTCGCACCCCGACGCCGGCAAGACCACCCTCACCGAAAAGTTCCTCCTCTACGGCGGCGCCCTCCAGCTCGCCGGATCCGTCACCGCGCGCAAGAACCAGCGCGCCACCACCTCCGACTGGATGGAGCTCGAAAAGCAGCGCGGCATCTCCGTCTCCTCCACCGTCCTGCAGTTCGACTACGACGGCTTTGCCGTCAACCTCCTCGACACCCCCGGCCACCGCGACTTTTCCGAGGACACCTACCGCGTCCTGATGGCCGTCGACGCCGTCATCATGGTCATCGACGCCGCCAAGGGCATCGAGCCCCAGACGCTCAAGCTCTTCGAAATCTGCCGCCTCCGCTCGCTCCCCATCTTCACCTTCTTCAACAAGATGGACCGCCCCGCGCGCCAGCCCCTCGAACTCATCGACCAGCTCGAATCCACCCTCCAGCTGCGCGTATGCCCCATGAACTGGCCCATGGGCAACGGCCCGACCTTCCGCGGCGTCTACGACCGCCGTCAGCGCCTCGCCCACTTCTTCGAGCGCACCGTCGGCGGCGCCTACCGCGCCCCGGAGCAGATCGCCGACCTCGCCTCGCCCCTCCTGCGCGAGCGCCTGGCCCCCTCCGACCACGAAGCCCTCGTCGAGGAGCTCGCCATGCTCGACGCCGCCGGCGAACCCTACGACCCCGAAGCCGTCGCCGCCGGCGACATGACCCCCGTCTTCTTCGGCTCCGCCTTCCACAACTTCGGCGTCCAGCTCCTCCTCGACGCCTTCCTGCGCAACGCGCCGCCGCCCGGACCGCACAAGACCGCCGCCGGCGAGCTCCTGGCGCCCTCCGCGCCCGCATTCTCCGCCTTCATCTTCAAGATCCAGTCCAACATGGACCCCCACCATCGCGACCAGATCGCCTTCCTCCGCATCTGCTCCGGCGTCTTCGAGCGCGACATGAAGGCCTTCCACGTCCGCAGCGGCAAGGAAGTCCGCCTCTCCCATTCCCGCAAGTTCTTCGCCCGCGACCGCGAAACCGTCGACACCGCCTACCCCGGCGACATCGTCGGCATCGTCGGCCATCCCGAATTCGGCATCGGCGACACCCTTTCGACCGACCCAGCCCTTTCGTTCCCGCCCATGCCGTCCTTCGCGGCCGAGTGCTTCGCCTGGATCCACCACTCCTCGCCGGCGCAATACAAGCGCTTCCGCGAAGGCCTCGACCAGCTCCTCCAGGAAGGCGCCGTCCAGGCCTTCCGCCTGCCCGCCGACACCCGGCGCGTCCCGCTGCTCGGCGCCGTCGGCTCCCTCCAGTTCGAAGTCCTCCAATACCGCCTCCAATCCGAATACGGCGCCGAAACCCGCCTCGAACCCGCCCCCTGGCGACTCATCCGCTGGCTCGACCCCGCCGCCGACATCCCCGACCCCGACACCCTCCCCTCCGGCGCGCGACTCCTTTCCGACGCCCTCGAACGCCCCGCCATCGCCTTCAGCGCCGAGTGGGAGCTCCCCTTCTTCGCCGAAAAGCACCCCCGCTGCCGCCTCC
>JAZQOP010000072.1:0-6555 GCA_045627965.1 Kiritimatiellia bacterium
CCTCCGCCCTTCCCCGGCCCTTCGCCCTCTGCCCCGACGCCATTTTTGCGCCAAAACACGCGATTTTTGGCCATTTTCCCCTTTGGCGGCCCGTGCGCCGGGAGGTTGCGGGAAACTTTTTTTGCGGAAAAGGCGTTTTTCCGCTTGCGTCCGCCGCGAGAAGGCGTATAGTCGCGCCCAGTTTCAAAGCAACGGGGTCGTAGCTCAATTGGTTAGAGTACCAGACTGTCGATCTGGGTGTTGCGGGTTCAAGTCCCGTCGACCCCGCCATTTTGGACGTGGAAATACCTTCGGACCCCTCCGAAGGTTTTTCTGTATCGTGCCGGGGCGTGGCTCAGCCTGGTAGAGCGCAAGCTTTGGGAGCTTGATGTCGCGGGTTCGAATCCCGCCGCCCCGACCAAAGCCCCACAGGAAGGAAGAGACCATGGCCATCCGCACCCGATTCGCCCCGAGCCCGACCGGAAACGTCCACATCGGCAACATCCGCGCCGCGATCTACAACTGGCTCTACGCCCGCCACAACGGCGGAGAGTTCCTGCTGCGCATCGAGGACACCGACCTGGAGCGCTCGACGCCGGCGGCGGTGCAGACCGTCCTCGACTCGCTGAAGTGGCTGGGGCTGGACTACGACGGCGAGGCGCTCTACCAGTCGACGCAGCGCGCGCACCACCTGGAGCTCGCCGAGCAGCTGCTGCGCTCCGGCCACGCCTACAAGGAGGACAAGGGCGGCACGGGCAAGGGCGAATGCGTCATCTTCAAGATGCCCGGCACCGACATCACCTACCACGACGAGGTCAAGGGCGACCTCACCAAGAAGGCCGAGGACCTGCGCGACTTCGTCATCGTGCGCTCCGACGGCTCGCCCGTGTTCCACCTGGGGAACGTCGCCGACGACATCACGCAGGGCGTCACGCACGTCATCCGGGGCGACGACCACGTCGAGAACACCTTCAAGCACATCGCGCTCTACCGGGCCCTCGGCGCCCCGATCCCGAAGTTCGCGCACCTGCCGATGATCGTCAACGCCCAGGGCAAGCCCTACTCCAAGCGCGACGGCGCCGCCTATGTCGGCGAGTTCCAGGAGCGCGGGTTCCTGCCCGAGGCGCTCTTCAACTCCCTCGCGCTGCTCGGCTGGTCGCCCGGCGACGACCGCGAGGTCATGACGCGCCAGGAGATGGTCGGCCTCTTCACCCTCGACCGCGTGCGGTCGGCCCCCTCGCAGCTCGACATGGACAAGCTGCTCTGGATGAACGGCGAGCACCTGCGCCGGATGGACCCCGCCGCGGTCGCCGACGCATGCCGCGCCGCGATGGAAAAGTCCGGGCAGTGGCGCGATGGCATCGACCCGGACTACTTCCGGGCGGCGGTCGCGTGCATGGGCGACCGCATCAAGCTCTTCCCGGACATGGGGCGGAACGCCGGCTTCTTCTTCGACGAGGAGTTCCCCTACGACGAGAAGTCGGTCCGCAAGCGCCTGCTCAAGGAGGGCGCCCTCGACATCCTGCGCGCCGAACGCGGGCTGCTCGCCGCCCTGCCCGCCTTCGGGACCGCGGAGACCGACGCGGCGCTCCACGCCTACGCCGCCGAAAAGGGCCTCGGCATGGGCGACCTCGTCCATCCGTTGCGCGTCGCCGTCTCCGGGACGGGCGTCGGCCCGGGGCTCTTCGAGATGCTCGGCGTGATGGGGCGCGAGCGCGTCCTGCGGCGCATCGACCGCACCCTCGCGGCCTACGCCGGCGCCTGACGGGCCCCGACGCGACACCGCCCCCCCCCGCCCTGCCGACCCCGCGACCTTTCCCGATGCCCCCGCTCCTTTCCGTCCGCCACCTCTCCCTCGCCTACCGCAGCGGCGGGCGCGCCGTGCAGGCCGTCCAGGACGTGTCGTTCGACCTGCCCAAGGGCGCGTGCCTCGGGATTGCGGGAGAGTCGGGCTCGGGCAAGTCGTCGCTCTGCCGCGCGCTGCTGGCGCTCGAACCGGGCGCGCGGGGGGACGTCCGCTTCGACGGGCTGGACGTCCTGCGGCTGGGGCGGCGCGGACTGGCGGCCTTCCGGCGGCGGGCGCAGATGGTCTTCCAGGACCCGCTGGGGTCGCTGAACCCGCGAATGACGGCGGGGGCGGCCATCGCGGAGGTGCTGCGCGTCCACCGGCGTGCGCCGGACGCGGCGGCGGCGGCGCAGGCCGCCGGCTGGCTGAAGACCGTCGGGCTGGACCCGAGCTACCTCGACCGCTATCCGCACGAGATGTCCGGCGGGCAGCGCCAGCGCGTCAACCTGGCGCGCGCGCTGTGCACCGGGGCCGAGTTCCTCGTCGCCGACGAGCCCGTCTCCGCGCTCGACGTCTCGGTCCAGGCGCAAATCCTGAACCTGCTGCGCCGCCTGCAGCGGGAGCGCGGCATCACCTGGATCCTCATCGGGCACGACCTGGCGGTCATGCGGCACATGGCCGACGACATCCTCGTCATGCAGCACGGTCGCCCGGTCGAATACGGCTCGGCGGCCGACGTGCTCGAACGCCCGGCGGCCGCCTACACCCGCGAGCTCCTCGCCGCGGTCCCCGACGTCCCGCGGGCGCTCGCCGCGCGCGAAAACGCCGCCGGCTAGGGGCCGCCCCCGCGCACGCCCCCCGCCCCCCCGGGCGGCGCCGCCTGCCCCGCGCTTGCTTTTCCGCCGCCAAGCCGCGAATCCGGCTTGCCCCACGCGCGCCTTTGGGGTATTGAAAGGGGAACGCGCGCGGCCGCAACGGTCCGGGCGCATCCCCTTTGGGAAGGAGCAAGGCCATGGCAGAAGAATATCGCGAATCGATCATCGGCGAAGACGTCCAGATCGTCGGGCAGGTCACCGGCAACGGGAGCATCCGCCTCGACGGCAAGCTCGAAGGCGACCTGCAGTGCGGCGGCAACGCCACGCTGGGGCGCACCGCCGTCGTCAAGGGCAACATCACCGCGTCCTCCGTCACCATCGAAGGCAAGCTCGAAGGCAACGTCCTGGCGACCGACAAGATCGCCCTGGGCGCCAACGCCGTCGTCAACGGCGACATCAAGGCGCGCCGCCTGACCGTCGAGGACGGCGTGACGTTCGTCGGCCGCTGCGACGTCAACCCCAACGCCTAGCAGCGCCTTTGCACGCAGGGCCGAGGCGCCCTGCGGCAACGCACCGGGACCCCGCACCAGATGGCGGAATTCAAGAAAGCCAAAGTCGTAGACGGCTATTCGCTCGTGCGCGCCATGGCGCACGCGGCGGAAGGCGGCGGCGACGTGCGCCCCCGGCTCCGGGAGGCGGGGGCGGAGGCTTCCGCTGCGCCGCGCCCGGCCGGGGCGGCCGGTGCCGGGGCGGTCGCGCCGCCCGTCGCGGGGTCCATCGGCAAGACGATCCAGCCGACGCGCCGCACGATCCGCTGCTTCTCCTGCGGCTACGAGTTCCAGCTGTCGGGGTCGATCGGGGCGATCTACTGCTCCAAGTGCCGCGAAAAGATCGACCTGGGCGACGTCGTCGTCGACGGCGAGCGGCACACCGCCGTCCGGACGGGCGGCATGGTCCATGTCAAGCCTGGCGGCGTCGTCAAGTCCGGCGTCCAGGTCATGGCGGGCAACGTCCTCCTCGAAGGCCGCCTCGAATCCGGGGCCGCGGTCACCTGCACCCAGTGGCTCGAAATCGGCCCCGGCGCCGAAGCCACCCCCCGCCAGCTCGAAACCCGCAACCTGCGCATCGGCCCCGGCGCGGAATGGGCCGTCGCCGGCAAGCTCCAGGTCCACCATCTCGAAGTCCTCGGGACCCTCGAGGCGAACGTCGAGTCCGACGGCGTCGTCACGGTCCGCGCGGGCGGGCACCTCAAAGGGACCGTGCGGGGCGCGCACCTGCAGGTCGAGGAGGGCGCGGCCCTCGAAGCCCGCATGTTCATCTGGGGCCCGGAGCGCGCATGAACCTGCCCCTCTGCGGCAACGGCCACTGGCACGTCGCGGGCGTCGGCGGCGTCGGAATGAGCGCGTTGGCGCAGGCCCTGCGCTGGGACGGCGGGCGCGTCACGGGGAGCGACCGCTTCCTCGACCGCGGCGTCGAAGTCCCCGTCTTTTCCACCTTGCGCCGCGCGGGCGTCGAGCTCGTCGCGCAGGATGGCTCCGGGATCGAGCCCGGCATGGAGGCGCTGGTCTATTCCACCGCCGTCGAAAACGACAACCCCGACATTGCCGCGGCGCGCACGGCAGGCGTCGCCATCCGGCACCGCGCCGAGGTCCTGGCCGCGCTCGTCGGAGGCGAGCGCCTGCTCGCCGTCGCCGGGACGGCCGGCAAGACGACCACCACCGGGATGCTCGCCTGGGCGCTGGAGCGCCTGGGGGCCGATCCGTGGATGGTCGACGGCGGGGGCGTCGTCGCGTGGGCGGATGCCAACGGCGGCGGCGGGAACGTCCGGCGGGGCGCGGCGGGGGCGCCATGGGCCGTCGAGGTCGACGAAAGCGACCGGTCCTGCCTGCGCTTCACGCCGGCCTGGAGCGTCATCACGAACATTTCGCAAGACCACTTTTCGCTCGAAGAGGTCCGGCAGCTCTTCCGCGACTACGCCGCGCGGTGCACCGAGGGCGTCGTCTGCGGGCCCGGCGCGGCCGAGATCGTCCGCGGGGCCCTGAAGCCCGGCGTGCGGCTCGTCACGCCCGACGCCGTCCCGGAGCAGGACGCCGAAGGGCGATGGCAGGCGGAATGGCGGGGCGTCCGCCTGGCCGTCCCGGTGCCCGGCGAGCACAACCTGTGGAACGCGCTCTGCGCCGCCGAAATCTGCATGGCGCTCGGCCATGCGCCGGCGGACGTCGCCGAGGCGCTGGGCGGGTTCTGCGGGATCGTGCGGCGGCTCGAGGAAATCGGCGGCGGGCCGACGGCCTGCGGCGGCGTCCGCGTCATCGACGACTACGGCCACAACCCCGCCAAGATCGGGGCGGCATGGGCCGCCGTCCGTCCGCGCGGGGGCCGCGGGCGCGTCATCGGCATCTGGCGGCCGCACGGCTACGGGCCGCTGCGCTCGATGATGGACGGCTTTGCGGAAACCTTTGCCGGGGCGACGGGGCCGCGCGACATCCTCCACCTCCTGCCGGTCTTCGACGCGGGGGGGACCGCCGAGCGCACCGTCTCCTCCGACGACCTCCGCCAGCGGCTCGCCCCCTCCGGGCTCGACGTCCGCCTCGTCGCCGACGCCTCCGCCGCCGGCTGGCCCGAAGCCCTTGCCGAAGCCGTCGCCGCCGAAGCCGCCCCGGGCGACGCCGTCCTGGTCATGGGCGCCCGCGACCCCGACCTGCCCCGCCTGGCCCGCGCCATCGCGGCCCGATGCGCCGCCCTCGCCCGATGAACTGGAACGCCCTCTGCCGCCGCGCCGAAGCCGAGGTCGCCCGCGTCCGCGCCGCCCTCCCCCCCGAGGTCGCCGAGCACGCCGCCGAGCTCCCCGTCGTCTACGAGCGACGCCCCAGCCGCGACATGCTCGACGAGGGGATCGAACCCGACCTCCTCGGGCTGTTCGTCGGCCCCAACCTCCGCGAAATCTCCGCCGACATGGACGCGGGCGGCGGCGACTGCCTGCCCTCCGAGATCCTGCTCTTCGTCGAAAACCTCTGGGACTACGCCGAAGCCGACCCCGGCGCCTTCCTCGAGGAAGTCCGCGTCACCTACCTCCACGAGCTCGGCCACTACCTCGGGCTCGACGAGGACGACCTCGCCGACCGCGACCTCGACTAGCCCCCCGCGTCCCGCCTCCCCGCCCCCCCGGTCGGCCGCGTCCGCATCTTTTCCCTTGCGCGTTTTCTTGACCCCGCCCCCCAAGTCCTGTATTTTTCCCGCGTTCAACAAATAACCCCCAGAGGTATCCCCATGATCAAAAAAATCGCGTTTTTCGCCTTGGCCGCCGCCTTTCTCGCCGCCCCCGCGTTCGCCGGCATCACCGGCGACAAGGAAGGCGAGCTCTCCGTCCATGGCCAGTATTTCTTCCCCGGCGACGGCGACTTCGACCTCTTCAAGTCCGGCCTGGGCGCCGAGGTGTCCTACCGCGAATGGTTCGCGTTCCCCTGGGGCCTGGGCGTGAGCGCGGGCTTTGCCAACTGGACGTCCGACGAAGACGCCAACCCCTTCAAGTTCAAGGAGTTTTCTGACTTCGACGGCGACGTCACGACCATTCCGCTCGGCATCCACCTCTTTTTCAGCATCATCGACTGGGAGGACTGGAACCTGAACTTCCGCACCGGCCTGCGCTACGTCATCGTCGACTCCGACGTCGACTTCTTCTACAACGGCACCCGGCACGACGTCGACCTCGACAATAGCGTCCTGTGGGACCTGGCGCTCGAGCTCGACGTCGCCCTCAGCGAGCAGACCTACCTCGCGGTCTCCGGCGGCTTCCAGACCGACGCGATGAAGTCCGAGGCCTCCTGCGACTTCGACCACAACCTGCGCGACGGCTCCTTCGAGGCCTTCTTCGCCACCGCCGGCATCAAGATCCTGCTCTAGGCGGCCGGACCGGCGCCGCCACGGCCCCCCCCGGTGGGCGTCTTGTGTTGCCGCCGCCCCCCCACCCGGGAGCTC
>JAZQOP010000073.1:0-8382 GCA_045627965.1 Kiritimatiellia bacterium
ATAGTGGCTGAAGAGATGGCCTGGACCTGCGCGTTGTGAACGGCCCGCGACGGGCTGAAAAGCCGGATGGAAGGCGAGTGGGGGGCATTAGGCGAGCATTCGGGGGGCTTGCGCGACCGCCATCGGGGTCGAAGGCGGCCCGCTCGGAGATCGGGACCTGCCGAATGGGGCTTTGAGGTGATGAAAAATCGGCGATCTTGCGAATCCGCAACGGAAGCGGATGGAAAAGCCGTCGACCGGGCTTGGGTTCGGAAATCATGCGAGGGAACGCATGAAAATCCGAATCATCCCCCCGAAAAGGCGAATCCGGCAGGGGCCGATCTCCGAGCGGCCCGCGACGGTCTGAAAGGCCGCATGGAAAGCGGATGGCGGCCTTGGGGCGAGAATTTGACGGCCTCGCGTGTCCGCAATCAGGGTCGAAGGCGGCCCGCTCGGAGATCGGGCCCTGCCGAATGGGGCTTTGAGGTGGTGAAAAATCGGTGATCTTGCGAATCCGCAACGGGAGCGGATGGAAAGCTTGGGTTCGGAAATTATGCGAGGGAACGCATGAAAATCCGAATCATCCCCCCGAAAAGGCGAATCCGGTAGGGGCCGATCTCCGAGCGGCCCGCGACGGTCTGAAAGGCCGCATGGCAGGCGAATGGAAGCCATTGGGCGAGAATTCGGGGGTCTTGCGCCACTTCCGGAGAGCAAAATAGTGGCAAAACACTGGAGAATTTGGCGATTTTGAGCTCAAATTTTATCACGTTTGTACAAATGTGATAATTTTAAGGCGAAAAATTGCGAAAAATAAGGCGAAAACTGAAAAAATTGTGTGTCTATGAATGGGACAAGCCAAAACGGCCGGGGGGGCCCACGAGCCCCTGCACGTCCGCAATCGGGGTCGAAGGCGGCCCGTTCGGAGAGCGGGCCCTGCCGAATGCCGCCATTTCACAAAAATTCCATCGAAAATCCGTCCTCGGGCTTCGCGAGAGGCGTGTGCCCGAGGCATTGCAAGGAGGTTGCCGTCCTTCCGTCCGATTCCAACGGGGCGCCATATTCCTCGAAGAGCCACTTTTTCCGCCCCGCCCCGCCCGCCGGCCGACTGCCGCTGCCCGGTCTCTTTGTGACAACTCTCCCGGCACGACGAGACGGGCCTTTAGGCGCTTGACAGGCCGGGGGACGGATGGCAGGATGTGCGCCGAAGGGAGATTCCGGCATGAAGATTGCGAAATTTTTTGCGGGCATGGTCGAGACGGCGAGGCGGTTCCCCGTGCTGACGGCGGGGGCGGTGGCGGCGTTCGTCGGCGGGATGTTGAGTGTGGAGTGCTGGGATTCGGATGCGTGGGGGTGGGTCGGCGGTCGGCTCATCCTGACCGGAACGTTCGCGTGGCTCCTGGGGGCGGCCTTGACGATGGGACTGGAGCGGACGGGGCGTAAGGGCGGCTGGATGCAGGCGCTGCTGGCGGCCGCGCTGGCGGGGGCCTATTTCCTATTCCCGGACGATCCGCGGTGGTTTGTGCGCGTCGGCTATGTGCGGCTGCTGGCGGCGTGGCCGGGCGCGCTGGCCCTGCTGACGCTGCTGATGATCCGTCCGGACGAAAAGGTCGGAAAGGCGGGGGACGCGGGATGGGCGGTGCTGTCGGGCTGCGTGCTGGGCATCCTGGTCGGCGGGATGCTGATGGGGGGGCTTTCGCTGCTGACGCTGAGCGTGGATACGCTGTTCGGGTTGCATCTGGACGGCGATATCTGCGGGGACCTTATGGCGTTCTGCTTCCTTTTCGCGACGCCGTTGACGGTGGCGCAGTGGCTGCCGCGCGGCGGAAGGCTTGAGGCGGCCCCCCGCTGGGTCCAGCGGGTCAATCGGTGGACGCTGACCCCGCTGTGCGTGCTCTACGGCGGCGTGCTGCTGGCGTATTTGGTGCGGATCCTATGCACGGGGAGGGGGCCGAACTGGTCGATGGTGGCCCTGCCGGGGCTGTGCTTCGCGGCGGCGGGGCTCCCCGTCTGGTTGCTGATGCGCGCCGGGACGGAACGCGGGGGCTGGGAGCGGTTCTACCTGCGGGCCTTCCCCTGGGCGATGATGGCCGTCTCCCTGGTCGTGCTCCTCTCGGCATGGATGCGCCTGTCGGGCTACGGGGTGATGCCGTCGCGCGAGGCGCGCCTCGTCATCGGGGCCTGGCTCCTGGCCTCGGGCCTCTGGTTCGGACTTCGCCCAAAGGCGAGCGCCTGGCCGATGCTGGCGGGGTTCGCCCTGGGCGCCCTCCTCCTGGCCTGGGGCCCCTGGTCGATGATCCCGATGACCTTGAAGAGCCAGCGCGCCCGCGCCGAAAAGATCCTGGCGGCAAATCCGCCGCCGTCCATCGACGCGGGCGACGCGGCGGAACTGAAAAAGGCTTTGCAGGCCGTGTGGAACTTCGGGGGGATGGAGCATCTGCCGGACGCGGCGCAGAAGGTGATGGAGGACCGGTCCAAAGATGGATGGAGGTCCTACCTGCCCTGCGACATCGTCGAGAAAATGGGCTACCAGCTGCCCGATAACGGGATGGTTTCGACGGAGATGAAGTTCAAGGGGGCCATCTGCCTGCCGGAGGGATACGGCCAGGTTCGCGTGCTGTCGAGGGACGACATTTGGATCGCTAAGCGCATGACATGCGGGTGGGCGCTGACCTATGACGGCGCCGTCGTGGCGGAAGCGGAGACGGCCGCGTGGAAGGAACGCCTGCAGGCGAAGGCGGAAGCGGCAGGATGGCCGAAGACGCTGGAGGCGACGCCGGAGGAACTGAGCTTCGACTTCGAATACGGCGGGAAGCGGATGCGGGCGACGGTTTGCCCCGTCAATGTCTCCCAGGGCGGGGACTGTCGTCTGCCCTACGGGGGGATGACGCTGCTGTTCGAGGAGTAGCCGCCACCGGGGGGCTGGGCATCCTGCCGCCCCCCGCCCGAACGTTGGCTTGAAGCTGCCCGTTTTTTCGGTATCATTCCCGCACAGGGCCGCCCCGCAAACAACGGGCGTCCCACTTGTTATGATGATGATTTTGTCGGTTTTTCAACAATCCACACACACGGAGGCCTGCCTGACGTAGACGACATAGATGGTGCTATGCCCCATCGACATAACGATTTTGCGTAACTGCAAACGCGGCGTTCATCGGAAAAGCCCTGGAAAGTTTTTCAAAGAAAGAACGACGAGTTGGCAGGGATGCGGCCCTTTCGGGGGCGCATCCTTTTGCCATCTTGTATTCTTTCTTGGGTATCTTCCAGGGCACCCTCCGAGGAGTAGAAGATGTGCGGGAGGTGCGTCCCCGAACTCTTTTTCCTTCGCCGCGGATGTGGCTGGCAGGCGAAAGGAAAGGGAAAATGATACGGCAGCAGATTATTGAAACGATTGGTGCGCAGTTTTTGGTCACCAATCTCGAAAATGGCGAATATAGCTATCCAAAGGCATTGAAGGGAGTCGGCAAGGACTACAGGAAATTCCTTGTCGGGCATTCCCAGAAAGAGCATAAGTTTGTTGACCTCAAATTTGAAAGTGAAAAGCTGGTCGTTCTCGTGGAAACGAAGGATAGGTTCACGCCCAACAAAATTGCAGATGGCATGAGGCAGTTGCAGCAGTATCGGGAATACGAATCGCAACTGAGAACCCAAAAGAAGGTCATTGCCATCCTCGCGGCAACAGAAACGGACGACATCTTGATTTGGCAGGATGAGTCTGTTCCCATTGACAAAGCCCATGCCGACACCCAAGAAAAGGCTATCCGTCCGATGGAGGAGTATGTCAACCTCCATTTTGGGACAAAGAACAACAAGATTGCCGTGGTCCAAAGCACGTACGAACTGAATGAATTGCTGCATGGCTACGGCATTCAGCCGGGTATCCGCGGACAATTTGTTGGAACATGCCTTCTCGCGCTGAAATGTGGCTTGAAATACAAGGGGCTTTCAACGGCACAAATCCGCAGTGGCATTGAAAACGAACTGGAAAAACTTCTCAACAAGTGTTTGAACAAAGCCGAGAAACTTGTGATCTTGAAGAACAAGGTTGTCGATGCGCAGTGTGTTCGCGAATTGGGGAAGGAGGTGTTCGAGGAAATTTTGGATTTCATATCCGCTCGCATCCTTCCCTCCATCAATGATCGGACGACATTGGGCCAGGATTTGCTCAACCTGTTCTTTACGACCTTCAACAAATATGTTGGGAAGTCGGACAAGAATCAGGCTTTTACACCAGACCATATTGTCCATTTCATGTGCCGCGTTGTCGGCGTAAATCGCCACTCTGTGGTCCTCGATCCCTGCTGCGGAAGCGGTGCGTTCCTTGTTCGCGCCCTTACGGATGCACTTGCAGACTGTAGCACAGAAGAGGAGCGGGCGCATGTGAAGAAGTCGCAGATTTTTGGAATTGAGTCCGATGAGACAGCTTTTGGCCTTTCCACAACGAATATGCTTATTCATGGTGACGGGAATTCGAACATCCGGAAGGGGAGTTGCTTCGACTTGATGGACTATGACGGCAAGGGTGTGAATGTTGTTCTGATGAATCCGCCTTACAACGCCACGCGCGGCGACTGCAATCCATCCTATGTTGAAACATGGGAGGCTAAAACGAAAGAAGACCCGTCAAAAGGCTTCCACTTCGCATACGAAATCGCCAAACGCGTGAAACAAGGGAAAATGGCTGTCTTGTTGCCGATGCAGTGTGCAATCGGCACTTCATCTGATGTTAAACGCTACAAGAGGCTCATGCTTGCTGAGAATACGTTGGATGCCGTCTTTTCACTTCCTTCCGACATGTTTCACCCCGGTGCCAGCGCCTGTGCCTGCTGCATGATTTTCAACCTTGGAACCCGTCACGAGAATGCACCGATTCGGGAAACGTTTTTCGGGTATTTCAAGGACGACGGCTTCATGAAGAAGAAAAATCTCGGCCGTGTTGAGCGGCGGGATGGCATTTGGACGGAAATTGAGAAACACTGGCTTGATCTCTATTTCCACAGGAAGTCCGAGAAGGGCTTTTCCGCTGTCCACAAGGTCTCCGCCGACGACGAATGGCTCGCCGAGGCCTACATGGAAACCGACTATTCAAGTTTGACTGAAAAAGACTTCGAGCAGGTCATTCGCGATTATTACGCCTATCTTATTAAGGCGGGAGGTAAGAATGCCAATCCTTTGGAGAATGTCGAGACGCAAGATTGGGGCTTTTTCAAGGTGGATGCCTTGTTTGAAGTGAAAAAAGGCAAGCGACTGACCAAGGAAGACCAGACAGACGGAGAAACGCCGTATGTTGGAGCGATCGATTCAAATAATGGTGTTTCCAACAAAATTGGACAGGAAGCAATTCACCGTGGCGGTACAATATCACTTAGCTATAACGGATCGGTTGGAGAGGCGTTTTACCAACCCGAACCATTTTGGGCAACGGATGATGTCAATGTGTTTTACCCAAAATCTGGAACAAGACTAAACCAATGGACGGGGCTTTTCATCAGTACAATTCTTCGACAGGAAAAATACCGTTACTCATACGGGCGCAAGTGGGTACTTGATTCTATGAAGGACACAGTCATTCGTCTTCCAAAAACTCCCGACGGGAAACCGGACTGGGATGAGATGGAAAGGCGAATGCGAGCGCTTCCCTATGGGGATAGGATTTAATTTCGCGATGGGGACGGCAAAGAAATCGAATTCCTGGAGGGTCATCTACAATGCGCCGCGCGAACTTCAGCCACGCGAGCGCATGAAGATGATTTCGTCCGCTGCGGAATTGGTGACCGTTCCGGACGAAGTACTCCTTGCGAACATTTTGCGTAGCGGCGTGAAGGGGACCAACGTTCTTGAGGCGGCGATGAAATTGCGGGCGTCTTGTGCTACGTTGGCGGAATTTCTCAAGTATCCCACATTGCGCAGTTTTGTGGCATTTCTGAAAGAGCGAAAAATCGGGCACATCGGCATCGGCGAGGACAAGGTATTGGCTTTGATCGCGGCCTTTGAACTCGGGCGCAGGGCAGCCGAGACTGAAAGAAACATGCGCAACAGAAGGCTCCCCATCAGGGGCGCCCGAGATGTGTTTGCGCTACTTAAGCCTGAAGCGGATAAACAGGAAGGAGAAGTTTTCTGGTGTCTCCTGCTGGATGTGCGAAAACGGCTTCTTGTCAATCCCGTCGTCGTGTCTGTCGGAACGAAAGACGCCGCACTTGTGATCCCCCGAGATGTGTTTCGTCCTGCGATCCGTGAAGGTGCTGTTGCCATCGTTGTGGCACATAACCATCTTTCGGAAGATGTTTCGCCGTCCGATGAGGATGTCGAGCTTACACGGCTAATCAAAGTAACGGGAGAAACAATAGGAATCCCGTTGCTAGACCATGTTATCCTTAGTTCGGTCGCGTCATGCGACCGATGGCGGAGCATAGACGTGGATGCAATTTGAGCGACGACGGCGGTGCTCGTGGGCGGCGCCTAGGGGGCGGGAGGGGGCGGAGGAGTGGGGGGGCGTTCGGAGCGGGCTTGGCGGCGGAGGTCGTTCCAGTGTGCGATGCGCTGTCGGATGACCTGTTCGTAGCCTTGGTCGGTGGGGTCGTAGTAGATTTTGTCGGTGGGGACGTATTCCTGGTCGACAAAATGCTCTGGGGAATCGTGTGCGTACTGGTATCCGACGTGTCCGAAGGTCTTGGCGGCGCGCTTGGAGCCGGTGGAGCGGAGGTGTCGGGGGACGGGGAGGGTGCGGCCTTCGCGGATGTCGGCGGCGGCGGCATCGAGTCCGAGGTAGGCGGCGTTGGACTTGGGCGCGGTGGCGAGGTAGGTGGTGGCCTGTGCGAGGGAGATGCGGGCCTCGGGCATGCCGATGAACTCGACGGCCTGGAGGCAGGCGACGGCGACGGAGATGCCGCGGGGGTCGGCGTTGCCGATGTCCTCGCTGGCGAGGATGACGAGGCGGCGGGCGATGAAGCGGGGGTCTTCGCCGGCGTGGAGCATCTTGGCGAGCCAGTAGAGGGCGGCGTTGGGGTCGGAGCCGCGGACGGACTTGATGAAGGCGGAAATGGTGTCGTAGTGGCCGTCTTCGTCGTGGTCGTAGAGGACGGCCTTTTTCTGGATGGACTCCTCCATGACGGCGCGGGTGATGTGGATGAGGGCGTCGGGGCCGTCGGGGGGGGTGGTGAGGGCGGCGATCTCGAGGGCGTTGAGGGCACGGCGGGCATCGCCTTCGCAGACGGCGGCCAGGTGGTCGAGGGCGTCGTCGTCGGCCTGGATGTTGAGGTGGGCGAGGCCCTCGGGTGCGTGGAGGGCGCGGAGGAGGAGCTTCTTGATGGCGTCGGGGCCGACGGGCTCGAGCTGGAAGACCTGGGAACGGGAGGTCAGGGGGTTGTTGATGAAGAAGAAGGGGTTGTGGGTGGTGGCGCCGACGAGGGTGACGGCGCCTTCCTCGACGTAGGGGAGGAGGACGTCCTGCTGGGCCTTGTTGAAGCGGTGGATTTCGTCGATGAAGAGGATGGTCTGCTTGTGGAGGGTGTCGCGGCGGAGGCGCGCGGCCTGGAGGGACTTGCGGAGGCCGGCGACGTTGGAAAGGACGCCGGAGGAGCGGTCGAAGGCGCGCCGTGTGGCGCGGGCGATGACTTCGGCGAGGGAGGTCTTGCCGCATCCGGGGGGGCCGTAGAGGATGATGGAGGTGAGGCGGTCGGCCTCGATGGCGCGGCGGAGGAGCTTGCCGGGGCCGATGATGTGGTCCTGGCCGACGATGTCCTCAAGGGTCCTGGGACGCATGCGGGCGGCGAGGGGACGGCGGCGGAGGTCGTCGAGGTCGTCGTCGGGGCCGACGCCGGGGGGCGGGGGCATGGCGTCGGCGCCGTCGGGGGCGTCGAAGAGGCGGTCTGTCGTGTCTTCGGGCATGGGGGGGAGGGGACGGGGAATCAGGGATAGGCGCCGGGGTGGAAGAGGCCGGTGGTTTCGGGAAGTCCGAAGAGGATGTTCATGTTCTGGACGGCGTTGCCGGCCTGGCCCTTCATGAGGTTGTCGATGTGGGAGATGACGCGGAGGCGGCGTGTGCGGGCGTCGACGTCGACGATGAGGTTGCAGAAGTTGGAGCCGCGGACCTGGGCGGTGCCGATGGAGGCGGAGCGGTCGAAGAGGCGGACGAAGGGGGCGTCGTGGTAGGCGGCGCGGTAGGCGGCCTGGACGTCGTCCTCGGAGATGCCGTCGCGGAGGGTGCCGTAGAGGCAGGACATGATGCCGCGGCAGGCGGGGACGACCTGGGCGGTGAAGGTGACGGGCATGTCCTCGCCGGCGAGGAGGCCGAGGAGGTGCTCGACCTCCATGACGTGCTGGTGGCCGGAGAGGCGGAAGGCGCCCCTGTTGTCGTAGCGGGCGGGGTGGGGGTGGCCGGGGGGGGGCGGCTTGCCGGCGCCGGGG
>JAZQOP010000074.1:0-10700 GCA_045627965.1 Kiritimatiellia bacterium
GGATGTATGCGCAGCAGATGCGGGGGGTCCGCCGGCTGCTGATCAATCCGTCGTTCTGGATGACGCGCCTGAGCGGGGTTTTTCGGGTGGGGCGGTTCATGTATCTGAACAAGCGGAAGGACAAGCAGATGGAGGGGCGGGTGACGCCGGAGATTTTTGCGGCGTTCCGCGAGATGGAGGGACGGCAGTTCGAGGGGATTCCGCCGGAGGACGTGCCGTTGTGCCATGCGATGTTCGGCCGCCACGACCCGGTCGTGCACACCTACGACACGTTTGTGGCGCATTATCCGGCGTCGCAGGCGAGCTGGTTCGACGGCGAGCATCGGATCAACGACGAGGTCATGCAGCGGGCGGTCTTGCCGAAGATCCTGGACTGGCTGGCCGAGGCGTAGGGGGGCGGGGCATTTTTGCGCGGGACGGCCATTCCGCCCTTGACCGCGGCGACGGGCAAACGTATTATCAGCGCTGGAGTTTCGCAAAAAGTTCACCCCACAGCCCCCCCGGGCGAGGAAATCCTTCGATATGAGAGCTTGGACACGCCTGACCGTCGGTTTCATCATGGCAGCCGCCTTGGCCGCCCCTGCCTTGGCCGAGTATTCCATCGACGAAGAGCTGGCGTTTGCCTCCGGCCTGATCAATTTCAAGCCTGCGTTCAAGGATTTTGCCCAGAAAGTGGTGGATTCGGTGCGCGAGCGCGACCCGTCGGTCGGCAACCGGCTGAAGGTGATCCAGGCCGAGCTGTTCATCCAGGAGCGCAAGTATCCGCAGGCCGAGCAGCTGATGAACGAGCTGGGCATTTCGAACCCGCAGGCCCAGGCCATCATGCTGACGCTGGCGCTGGCCTACTACAACGCCGGCGAGTCCGACAAGTCGGTCGCCCTCTACGATGGCTTCTTCAACCAGTACCAGGACGGCAAGCAGCCGACGGACCCGGACGTCCTGCGCTTCTACCAGACGGCGGCCTACCAGTATGGCCAGATCCGCGAGGCGATGGGCGACCATGCGCGCGCGGCCGACTGCTACAGCCGCGTCCAGAAGTCCGCCAGCGACAATCCCGACCTGCAGCGCGAGATGATGCTCAAGCAGGCGCAGGCCTGGGTCAAGGCGGCCGAGTCGGCGACCGACGACGGGCAGCGCAACGAATATTTGGACAAGTGCGACGCGGTCTGCCACGACATCCTCTGGGGCGGGCTGGACGTGGCCTTCGTGAACGCGGTGGTGGTGATGGCGAACTCGCAGATTGTCCGCGGCCAGCCGGACGCGGCCCGCGACACCCTGAACGATTACATGGAGAACATCCGCCAGGTGGACGACCTGCTGGAGGAGTTCGGCATGTCGATCCAGGAGTCCCCGCTGGGCGGTGCGCGGTCGCTGCTGGGGCGCCTCTACAGGCAGGAGGCCGACGCGGTCGCCGACACCCCTGCGCAGGCCGTCCCGCTCTATACGAAGGCGCTCACCGAATACTACAACGTGTTCGTCAAGTATGGCAAGGGCCCTTACGGCGCCAATGCCGGCATCGAATCGAAGGCGATCAAGGACATCCTTGAGAAGCAGTATGGCAAGACGGTCAAGATCGAGCTGCCCGACACCCTGCAGGCCCAGGCGGCCGGCACCGAGTTCGCGATGGCCGACCAGCTCTTCAAGCGCAAGTCCTACGAGGAGGCGCGCGACGAATACCTGCGCGTCCTGGCGAGCTTCCCCGAATCGGGCGACCTGTCCGTCAGCGCGCTGGCCAACCTCGCCCAGTGCTACATCAACCTTTCCGACCCGCTCTACGCCAAGGCCGTCGCCACCTACACCGCCGAGCGCTTCGGCCGCCGCTCCAGCGTCGCGCCGCGCGCCATCCTGGCCGCCGCGCAGCTCTACCGAGCCGGCGATGCCAACCTGGGCCGCGAACCCGACACGGCGCTTTCCGACGACTTCTTCCACATCTACCTCAACTACTGCCCCACGGACGACCGCGTCCCTGAAATCCTCGCCTACCTCGGCGGCCTGGCCGCGAAGGAAGAGGACGAGGCCAAGGCCTCCGGCTATTTCAACCGCATCATTTCCGACTATCCGCAGTCGAAGCAGTATCCGCAGGCCCTTTCCCGCCAGGCCTGGGGCGCCTACGCCAACCACGACTACGCCGACGCCATCAACGGCCTGCGGCTCTACCTGAAGGACACCGAGGGCCAGGCCTCCCCCCTGCGCGCCAATGCCATGTTCGCGTTGGCCGACTGCCTGCGCCGCACCTCCGAGGCGAGCGAAAAGGAGGTCGTCGATTCCACCGCCAAGGCCAAGGAACTCGCCGCCAAGGCCAAGCAGGCCCAGGCGTCCGACGACGAAGCCGTCCGCGCCCAGGCGGCCGAACTGATGTCCGCCGCCCGCGAAGAGGCCGCCAAGGTCGGCGCCGCCAAGGCTTCCGCCGCCGCGTACTTCACCGAATCGGTCAAGCAGTTCCAGGCGCTCATCAACGGGCTCAAGACGAACCCGAAGGCCTACGCGGCCAAGTCCGAGGACCTGGCCAAGAACGCGACGCTCCTCGAGCAGGCGACCTACTGGATGGCCTTCACGCTTTCCCAGAAGCCCGACGAAAAATTCCAGAAGGCGGCCGTCGCCCAGCTGACGAAGTTCGGCGAGGACTATCCGCAGTCGAAGCTGAACCCGAAGGCCCTCAAGCTCAAGGGGGCGCTCCAGCTGGCGCTGAAGGATTCCGCCGCGAACACCACGTTCGAGCAGCTTGCCAAGAAGTATCCGGACACCGACGAGGGCAAGAATGCCCAGTATGCGCGCATTTCCGGCGCCCTGGACCTCAAGCTTTTCGACCAGGCGCGCGAGGCCGCCACGGCCATGGTGAACGGCGCGGGGGCCTATTCCATCGAGCA
Source organism: Kiritimatiellia bacterium (assembly GCA_045627965.1). Classification (GTDB taxonomy): domain Bacteria; phylum Verrucomicrobiota; class Kiritimatiellia; order CAIQIC01; family Lenti-01; genus RGIG3636. The sequence goes on from JAZQOP010000074.1 coordinate 2,868, forward strand.
GTTCAGCCGCGTCGGCGAAATCCTCCTGGAGAACGGCCTCTGGGCCGAGTCCGAGAGTGCCTACCGGCAGGTGGCGTCCCGTCTCGGCGACGTGCCGGCCGAGAAGCGCCGCGCCTTCGAGGAACGCGCCCTCTATGGCCTGGGCAAGGCCGGCTACGAGCTGAAGAAGTATGCTGACGCCCAGAAGGCCCTCGAAAGCCTCATGGAGAAGTATCCGAAGTCCGCCTTCTTCTTCCGCGCCAAATATGTCCTGGCCCAGTCCGCCCTGGCGAACAACGACGTCGAGGCCGCGACCAAGGCCCTCAACGACATCCTGCGCATTGTCCAAGGCGACAACGAGACGGCCAACGACGCCTCGATCCTCCTGGCCGAGGTCCAGAAGAAGGAAGGCAAGAACGTCGAGGCCCTTTCGACCTACAAGCGCCTGGAATACCTGAGCTCGCTCAACATGAAGAGCGACCGTGAGCGCATGCAGATCCGCGAGGCCCTCCAGGCCGCCATCGCCCTGGAGGAGGAAATCGCGGACGACATCTCGCTGATCGAGACCGTCGACCGCTACCAGGAGCTCTTCCCGATGGATGCCCGCATCCAGGAGTTCGCCGGCAAGCGCAGCCGCGCGAAGCTCCGCCTCGAGGAGGCCAACGCCGGCGCGACCGGTGCCGCCGAGCCCGCCCCTGCCGAATGACCCTTTTGGAGCCGTCCACCCCCGAACCGCCGCATCAACCGGAGACCATCAAGATGAACAACCGCCACATCGCCCTCCTCGCCGCCGCCGCGGCCGTGCTCGTCCTCGCCGAGGCCGCGCTTGCCGCCCCCTACGTCATCCTGCGCGATGGCACCCGCAAGGAAGGCACCCGCATCCGCGCCGACAAGGACGGGACCATCCAGTTGCTGACCGCCCAGGGCCTCGTCCCCTACGCCAAGGGGGCCTACCAGGAGGCCGCCGCCGACAAGCCGGCCGAGTTTGATAAGCTCGCCGCCGCCGTCAAGGCCGGCAAGGTCGACGATTCGACCATCAAGGCGCTGAAGGACCTCGTGTCCTCCATGCGCTACCTGAAGTGGGACGTCGAAGGCCAGAAGCTCCTCGCCGAGGCCCTCCTCAAGAAGGGCGACGCGGCCGCCGCCGACCTCGCCTACAAGGAGCTCTACACCTTCAATCCCGAGCTCCAGAAGGACGTCGAGATCGGCTGGGCCCACCGCCGCGCGATGCTCGCCGCCAAGCAGTACGCCAGCCTCCAGAAGTCCCTCGACGCCGTCGTCGCCGCCGGCCCCCGCTCCGAGGCCGCCCGCGCCCAGAACATGCGCGGCGACATCGCGCTGGCGCAGAACAACCTCGAGCCCGCCGCGATGGACTACCTCCGCACGGCGATCCTGTTTGCCGACGTCAAGGACCCCGCCATCCAGGGCGAGGCGTGCTTCAAGGCCGCCCAGGTCCTCGAGAAGCTTCGCGACCCCCGCGCGAAGGACCTCTATCGCAAGTGCGCGACGGAGTATCCCAAGTCGCCCTACGCCGCCCAGTGCCAGGGCAAGTACTAACCCTTTAGAATCATCGAAAACAACAACAAAACCGAGGTATTCGCCATGTCCAAGAAATCCAAAGTCGTCGTTTGGCTGTTCGCGCTTCTCGTCCTCATCGCCCTGCCGATGATGGGCTTTGCCCAGGAGGGCGCCGAGGTGTCCATGGATGCCGAAGCGGCCGCCGAGGCCGCCGAGGCCGCTTCCTCCTCCGGCCTCTGGGCCATCATCACGGGGTCCGGCTGGCTGGGCATCCTGCTGTGGGGCGCGCTCTTCGCCTGTTCGCTCGCGGCGGCCTGGCTCGCCATCGACTTCTTCATCACGATCCAGCCCAAGAAGATCGTCCCGGAGGCGCTCGTTGCCGACGTCCGCGAGGCGATGGAGCAGGGCGACGTCATGAAGGCCATGCAGCGCTGCGAGGCCGAGCCCGGCGTCCTTTCCAGCATCCTGCTTGCCGGCTTCCGCAACGTGACGGAAGGCTTCGACGTCATCGAGGAGCAGGTCGGCAGCGCGGCGGACCTCGAGTCCGAGAAGCTGATGCAGCGCGTTTCCTACCTGAACATGTGCGGCTCGATCGCCCCGATGCTCGGGCTGCTCGGTACGGTGCAAGGCATGATCATGGCGTTCGCCAACCTGGCGAACACGTCGGCGGGCGCCGCGCAGCAGTCGATGCTGGCCATGAACATCGCCCAGGCCCTGTGGACGACCGCCGGCGGCCTGGTGGTCGCCATTCCGGCCGTCTGCTTCTACACCTACTTCAAGAACCGCCTGTCCCGCATCATCCTCGGGATGGAAGGCCTGACGCTCGACCTGATCAAGGCCCTGCGCAAGGTCGAGGTCGTCGAGGAGTAGCAGCCGTCCGCCGGACGGGGCGCCCGCCTTGGCCGGGCGCCCCCGCCGCCCGTCCCGCCCACCCCCTGGGAGGTCCCTATGAAAAAGTTGAAAGCCCCGGATGCCGAGCTGGACATGACGCCGATGATCGACGTCGTCTTCCAGCTGATCATCTTCTTCATCACGACCATCGACATGGAGAACAAGGCCCTGGAGACGAAGGTCCGCATGGCCATGGCCCCCAACGGTCCGGTCGAGGAGCAGAAGGATCCGCGCACCATCACCGTCGACGTCGAGAAGGACGGCACGATCAAGATCCAGCAGACCAAGCTTTCCAAGGGGCAGCTGCTGACGATCCTGAAGAACGCGCGCATCGGGTCCGGCCAGTCGACCCCGGTGGTGATCCGCGCCGACTACGACGTGGTCCACGAGCACGTCTACGAGGTCATGCGCACCTGTGGCGCCGCGGGCCTCTGGAAAATCCGCTTTGCCGCCCTGAAGGAAAAGGCCTAGGAGGACCGCCATGGCACGAGAACGCAAACGTCCGCAGACCGATCCGCCGGCGCTTTCGATGACGCCGATGATCGACGTCGTCTTCCAGCTGCTGATCTACTTCATCGTCACGCTGCATCCGGTGGATGTCGTGACGAACCTCGACGTGTTCCAGCCGGCGCCGGATCCGAACCAGAAGCCGCAGGACAAGCCGCCGCAGCCGTTGCGTATCTGCGTGTTCCACGACGGCTACACGTTCAACGACAGGAGGATGTCGCTCGACAGCATCGACGAGCAACTTGAACGTTTCGCCCGCATCAACCCGAGCACGACCATCATGATCGTCATTTCCGGGCATTCGAAGCACGGGGACCTCGTCAAGCTTCTCGACAAATGCGCCAAGAATGGCTTGAAGAGCCTGTCCGTCGTCAGTTCGCCGAACTAGCCGCGCAAGGAAGGAGACCGTTCAAATGGATACTTCGCTACGTTCCCTCTACCGCAACGCCGCGGAATGGATGGCCGGCCCCGCCGGGTCCATCCTGATCCACGTCGGCATCATCCTGGCCGCCATCTTCCTCTTCACGTTCGTCCAGACCGAGAAGAAGGATGCCGGCGTCGAGGTGACCGTCGTCGAAGTCGAGGATGTCACCCTGGACGACGAACTTGAGCCCGAGAAGATCGAGGAGCTGCAGGACCTGGTCGACCCCGTCGACATTCCCGAGGTCGACATCAACATGGATGTGCCGGATGTCGAGCCGGACTTCACGGCCGACTCCTCGATGGTCAACGACGTGGCCGACCTGGTGATCGCCTCCGACGTTTCGTCCCCGATCGTGATGAAGGGCCTGATGGCGGGCAACTACGCGAACCGTTCCGGCGCGGGCCGCGCCGGCGCGGGCGGCTATGCCGGGGCGTGGGCGAAGGCCGCCGAGGCTGCCGTGCTGCGTGCGCTCGAATGGCTCAAGAACAACCAGCAGGACGACGGCTCCTGGGGCCGCAAGCGCGACCGTGCCACCGGCAACTACAAATACGAAAGCACCTACAACGAGGCCTTCACGGGGCTGGCCATCCTGACCTTCCTGGCCCATGGCGAGACGACCTCGTCGAAGGACTACGGGAACACCGTCCGGCGCGGCCTGGAATTTTTGATTGCCAAGCAGAACGAGAAGGGCGAGTTTGCGCCGACGGACACCGACCACGGCACCTATGCGCAGTGCGTCTGCACCTACGCCGTCAGCGAGGCCTTCGGCATGATGCGCATTCCCGAGCTGCGCACCGTGATGGACCGTGCCGCCCAGCGCATCATCGACGGCCAGCAGGCCAACGGCGCCTTCGACTACAAGTTCGCCAAGCAGAACCAGCGCGACACGTCCCTTTCCGGCTGGGCCGGGCAGGCCCTCAAGGCCGCCTACATCGCCGGGTCGAAGACGCCGGGCATCAAGGACACGCTCAACCGCATCGTCGAGGAAGTCAAGACCGCGGCCCGTAGCGACGAGGACGGCATGTTCTGGTACCGCGATGTCGGGAAATCCCGCCACACGGTCAACATTACGGCCATCGGCGTTCTGACGCTCCAGCTGCTCGGCCATGCCGACGATCCCGAGTGCAAGGCCGGCGTCAAGGCCCTGGCCGCGGCCACCTGCGACTGGGACAACCCGCTCGAATGGCCGATGTATGCCTGGTACTACATTTCGCAGGCCAAGTTCCACAACGGCGGCAGCACCTGGGAGAAGTGGAACAACGAGTTCGCCCCGCAGTTCATTCGCGCCCAGAACACCGAAAATCCGGACGACAAGGCCGTCTACGGGTCCTGGATTTCCGCCGGCGTCAACCTGCCGAAGAACGCGGACGGCCACGAGGACAACTACGACCGCATCTACGCGACGACCCTCGCCGCCCTGACGCTCCAGGTCTACTACCGCCACCTCCCGACCTACAAGCCCATTACCCCCATCGAGGAGGTCGCGAAGTCCGATGATGATGTCGATATCGTCATCGAATAGGTGACCCAGGGCCCTTTTGCGGCTTGCCTGGACCGGCGCGTGGCATCCCCACGCGCCGGTTCGCTTTTGCGGCCCATCCGGCATCTTTTGGCGTTATCCCGGGCCTTCGGTGGCGCAAGAGGCGGATGGGCGACCGGCGAAACGCTTGACCATTCGGATGGATTGGGGATTGCGGAGGGGGCCGGAGTTGTGTAGAAGGGAAGGGTTGCGGCGAGTCCGCCGCGGAAGAAAGGTTTGCAGATGATAGACAATGCGAAGTTGGCGCCGGCGTTGGCGGCGGTGAAGGCGGCATTTCCGGGGGCGGCCCCGAAAATCGGGATGGTCCTGGGCAGCGGGTGGAGCGATGTCGCGAACGCCTTCGAGAAGCTGGGAGAGATTTCCTATGCGGACATTCCCGGGTTTGGCGCGGCGACGGTCGTCGGGCACGCGGGCAAGCTGCTGTGGTGCCGTTCAGCGGGCGTCGAGTCGTTCCTGTTCATGGGGCGGCGCCACTACTACGAAGGGATCGGCTGGGAGGCGGTGGCGCTGCCGACGTTCCTGGTCAAGTCGTTCGGCTGCAAGGCGCTCTTCCTGACGAACGCGGCCGGCGGCGTGAACGCCGACTGGAAGCCCGGCGACCTGATGATTATCGACGACCACATCAACATGATGGGCGTGACGCCGCTGCTGGGCGCCCACGATCCGTTCTGGGGGCCTCGGTTCCCCGACCAGTCGAAGGTCTACGACCGCGCCCTGCAGGCGGTGCTGCGGAAGGCGGCGGCGGCGGCGGGCATCGAGCTTCGCCACGGCGTCTACCTGGCGGGGACGGGCCCGACCTACGAGACCCCGGCCGAGATTCGCGCCTGGCGGGCGCTCGGCGCCGACGCGGTCGGCATGAGCACCGTCCCGGAGGCGATGCTCGGCAACGCGGCCGGCCTGCGCATCCTGGGGCTTTCGTGCATCACGAACATGGCCTCGGGCATCCTGGACCAGCCGCTGACGCACGAGGAAGTCACCGAGACGACGAACCGCTCCATGGCGAACATGAAGAAGCTCATCCTCCAGTTCTGGACCGAGCTGGCGGCGTCCAACGCCCTGTAGACCGAACCGAAAGGAGAACAAGAAATGGCCACGAAGAAAACCGCCGCGAAGAAGCCCGCCGCGAAGAAGCCCGCCCCCGAGATGCAGTATCACGTCCACCTGAAGAAGGGCGACATCGGGCGCTATGTCATCCTGCCCGGCGACCCCGGCCGCGTGCCGCTGATCGCGTCGTTCTTCGACGATGCGAAGGAAGTCGCCTTCAACCGCGAATACCGGACCTTCACGGGGACGGTCGACGGCATCAAGGTCTCCTGCACGTCCACCGGCATCGGCTGCCCGTCGACGGCGATCGCGGTCGAGGAGCTGATCAAGTGCGGCGCCGACACGTTCATCCGCATCGGCACGTGCGGGGCGCTGCAGCCGGAAGTCGGGCTGGGCGACCTGTGCATCACGACGGGCGCCGTGCGCGAGGAAGGCACGACCCGCCAGTACGTGCCGCTGTCCTATCCCGCCGTCGCCGACCTGGACGTGACGCTGGCCCTGCGCCAGGCGGCGAAGAACCTGGGCTACACGGCCCACACGGGCATCGGCCACTGCAAGGATGCGTTCTTCATCGAGGACAAGGACATCCCGATCCGCGAGGACATCGAGGCCAAGTGGAACGCCTGGTACAAGTCGAACGTCATTTCGACGTCGATGGAATCGGCGGCGCTGTTCGTCGTCTCGTCCATCCGTCGCGTCCGCGCCGGCGAAGTGCTGGCGACGATCGGCCTGACCTACAAGGACGCGCCGATCATGAAGAAGGTCGGCGTCGAGGAAGGCATCAAGACGGCCATCGAGGCCATCCGCATCCTCGACAAGCAGCGCTAGGCCGGCGCATGCGGCCGCGGCATCCTGCCGCGAACTCGGGCGGCGTCCGTGGGGCGCCGCCGTTTTCATGTCCGACGCCGGCGGCCGTCGAAACGGCGGGTAGAATTTCGACGGGGGAAACGGCGTTTTAGTAAAAAAAGGGGTGCGAATCGGTAAAATCCTGCTACGATTGGCGGGTCCGGCGATAGACGCCGAAGGAGAGACAAGATGAGCGAAGAGAGCAAGGAAGCGACGGCGGGCGAGGCGACGGAACGCCTGGTCAAGGTGGAATTTTCGGACCACATCGGCGTGCTGACGATGGACCACGACCGGCGGCGGAATGCGCTTTCGGAGCGGATGGTCAACCAGATGATCGAGGCGATCGAGGGGTTCCAGCGGCTCAAGGCGCGCGTGGTGATCATCCGCAACAACGCCGACGCGAAGGTCTTCTCGGCGGGGCACGACATTTCGGAGCTGCCGATCGGGTCGGATCCGCTGCACTACAGCGACCCGCTGGAGCGCCTGCTGCTGTCGATCAAGTCGTGCGTGTGCCCGGTCATCGCGATGGTGCACGGGTCGGTGTGGGGCGGCGCGACGGACATGGTGCTGTCGTGCGACATGATCATCGGCGACGACACGTCGACGTTCGCGATCACGTCGGCGAACATCGGGCTGGCCTACAACACGTCGGGGTTGCTGCAGTTCATGCGCCGCCTGCCGCTGAACCTGGTGAAGGAGATGTTCTTCACGGCGGCGCCGTTCCCCGCCCAGAAGGCGCTTTCGTGCGGCATCCTGAACCACCTGCGGCCGGCCGACCAGCTGGAGGACTATACGATGGAGATCGCCCGGCTGATCGTCTCGAAGGCGCCGCTGGCGATCGCCGCCATCAAGGAGCAGCTGCGGCTGCTGACGCGCGCCCATCCGCTGTCGCCGGAGGTCTTCGAGCGCATTACCGACCTGCGCCAGAAGGTGCACGATTCGCATGACTACCGCGAGGGCGTGATGGCGTTCCTCGAAAAGCGCAAGGCGCAGTTCATCGCCAGCTACGAGACGAACATGACGACGCTCGTCACGATGCTCCGCGACGTCACGAAGGAGACCAAGTCGGAGGCCAAGCGGACTT